>JAYTSW010000001.1:0-2956 GCA_043745425.1 Sphingobacteriaceae bacterium
TAGAAAAATGAAAGTTCTTCAAAATATTTCCTTAAGGGAATTTAATACATTCGGTTTAAATATTTACTCATCGTATTTTACATCTATTAATGATGTAAAAGATATTCAGGCGATTTTTCAAGACAAAGAATTTGCTGATAAAAAATTCATGATTTTAGGAGGTGGAAGTAATGTTTTATTCATTCATGATTTTGATGGATTGATTTTGCGAAATGAATTAAGAGGTATTCATATTGTTAACGAAGATGAAAATTGTGTTTGGGTGAGAGTTGCATCAGGAGAAGTTTGGCATGAATTGGTTTTATGGAGTATTGATAGAAATCTTGGAGGAATAGAAAACTTAAGTCTTATCCCTGGTAGTGTTGGTGCTGGACCAATGCAAAATATTGGTGCTTATGGAGTAGAACTGAAAGATGTTTTTTATGAATTAGATGCAATGAATTTAAAAACGTTTGAGATGAAAACGTTTAGTAAAGTGGATTGTAAATTTGGATATCGTGAAAGTGTTTTTAAACATGAATTAAAGGATCAATATTTTATTTCTTCTGTTACATTTCAACTAAATAAAAATCCAATATTAAATATTTCTTACGGAGCAATTTCGCAAGAGCTCATTAAAATGAATGTCGAAAACCCTTCGGTGAAAAATGTTAGCGATGCTGTAATTCACATCAGAAAAAGTAAACTTCCTGATCCTAAAATTCTCGGCAATTCAGGAAGTTTTTTTAAAAATCCTGAAATTAACATAGAACAATTTAATTCGTTAAAAGAAAATTTCCCTACGATTGTAGGTTATCCACTTGCAAATAATAAAATGAAAGTCGCCGCTGGTTGGTTAATAGAACAATGTGGATGGAAAGGGAAACGTATGGGTGAAACTGGTTCGCATAAAGACCAATCATTAGTACTTGTTAATTATGGATCTGCTACTGGAAGTGAAATTTATGCATTGGCACTACAAATTAAACAATCCGTTTTTGAAAAGTTCAGAGTTGTTATCGAACCTGAAGTAAATATAATTGGTAAAATAAACTAGACATAAAAAATCGGGTAGCTTTTTAATAGCTACCCGATTTTTTTCTAATCTTTTAAATTTAGTCGTTTCATTACTGCATTGTAATCTTTCCAATTTAAATCAGGATTTGCGAGCCTAACTGAACCAGCAACAGCTACCACTTTAAAATCATAATTAGCATTGGAGGTATTTGGTGTGGAGAGATCCGAAAGTTGAATATCTATTTCAATATTGCCTATCGAAACATAATTAAAAAATAATACATTATTCGTTCCTGTTGGCGCAGTGATTGGAAGGGGAGTATAAAATCCATTTTGGTTGAGATACACGAGAACCATTCCATAATCTACATACGAGCTTGTTAATTCCGGGATAGAAAAGGTCACATATTTTGAATGATTGGTATTGCCAGGTGTACCAAAGGTCTGCCAGTCACTGCTAATAGTTGTAAAGAACCAATTTTTGACATTTGCATTTCCTTTTGGCCCAGCGGGTCCTTGTGCTCCAGGATCTCCGTCTCGACCACATGACGAAATTGTAAGTGATCCCGCAACAAGAAACATTAATAGGATATTTTTCATATTTATTTTGATTATGTCTCAAAGAAAGGCAATTATTGAACCAATAAAAATTCTATGAAATGGCTTGTTCAAATTCTAAAAGAAATTCCTTTTTGTGAATGGATTTTTCAATTTATAATGATAATGTTTGAGACCATAAACGAGATAGAATAAAACATGGTATATTTGTGTTTTACATTAGATATACGATAAATTAACCCTTATAGCTCATAAGCTTAAAGTAATTGCTGATACGGCAATCCAAACATAGTAGATTTATCGTAGATGTATTGGTTAGGCAAATAGGAGAGGGATTGAATAAAAATCAAGACTAGTATCGTACCTCAATTCGAATATTAATATTGTACTTAAGTCCTTAGAATTCAATAGGAAGATTATGTTAATTGCCTTATAATAGAATTAAAAATATGGAAAACCTCAACGGATTTATTGAATCCGGAATTTTAGAAATGTATGTTTTAGGTAACACAACTGCAGAAGAGAATTTGGAGATTCTGAAATTGGCGCTGCAACATGTAGAAATTCAAAATGAAATTGAATTAATTAGTATTGCTCTTGAAAAATATGCTGATGCAACAGCTATCAAACCACCCATAACAGTTAAGCCTTTTCTATTAGCAACGATTGATTATACGGTCCGTTTGCAAAGTGGTGAGCAACCTGGTTTTCCTCCAATCATAAGTGAAAAATCGAATATTGAAGAATATAAGGAGTGGCTTGACAGAAAGGATTTAGAACCTGAAAATTCCTCTTACGATATTTTTGCTCGTATCATTGGTTTTACTCCAAAGGCAACTACCGCAATTATTTGGTTGAAAGGAGAAGTGCCACCAGAAACACACATAGATGAACATGAAAAATTTATGGTTGTTGAAGGCTCATGCGAAATTATTATTGATGAAAAAGAAATTTACAAATTAGAGGTTGGTGACATTTTTAACATTCCGCTTTTTAAATCCCATCGCGTTTGCGTTACTTCTACAATTCCATGTAAATTAATATTGCAAAGAGTTGCTGCCTAAAAGTAATACTTGCCTTTTCTTCTAAAATAATTTAGACGTTTACTAATATAAATATTGGTGGTTTTCCTGTTTTTAAAAATTATTTGAAATAAGTTTGACGCATCTGTTTCAATATATGAAGATGTAGCATTAATTTTTTGTTAAAACGATTTAAAAAATTGTTGCATTACTATTGTCTAAGAATTTATTTTAGAAGTATTGTTGAAAAAAGGACAAACAAATTTAACTAAATTTTAGATGCAATGTGTTTTTTTACATTGGCACCTTTGAGCAAAATGCATAAATAACTTTTTGTTGAAAACAATTACTTGCATTTAAACAATATTGTTATCTTTAAT
>JAYTSW010000002.1:0-2937 GCA_043745425.1 Sphingobacteriaceae bacterium
TCAAAATTCAACATCCTTATAAAATAACCAAGTAGCTGCTTACTGTATCGGTAATAAATTTCATCAAAAGCCAATACTTCACCATTGCATAGGTGCAGCATAAGTTCTTCGTCAGAAAGAACAGAAAATCTACTTTTTTTCTGCAGCATAAACAGTGAAATCCTATTAATTACTTTTTGCCGAAGGCACCCCTTCGGATAAATTCAAGTTCACGCGGCATGGTTATTTATATAGCTGTACACGTGAAGTCGAGAAAGGTTCAATAATCGTGCTATTAAATCTTAAAAAATGTGAAATAAGGCGCTTTGTCCCATTTCGGGAAATTTAGCTAAATTGCTTTTGGTTTAATGTCAGGCAAATTAAATAACAAAACAGGACTCATTATAGCAGGCTTAACACTTGTTGCTGCCATTATTATTAATGGCTTTAATAGCTATACAACCGCCGATTTGTGTGAAGCCGCACAAAAACATCTTTATGCCAAAGAAGCTAAAGCTCAACAAGCTTTAGTGTTAATCGATCGTCTTGATAAAAAGAACCCTTTTGAAAGTTTTTCAAAAACAGACAAAGAATTTCTGGATTATGAAAACATTTCTCTCTTTGCTTATGTAAATGATAGCTTAGTTTTTTGGTCCGCCAATACAATTCCATTGGATTTTCCAATTGGCTCTATACGCGATGCAAACGGAATGAAACATTTGCGTAATGGTTGGTATGAATACATTTTAGAAGAAAAAGGCAATTTAAAAAAACTCGCTTTAATTTTTATCAAGCCGGAATACGATGTTCAAAATAATTATTTCGATAATTCATTTGCATCTTGGCTTAAACTTCCAGCTCAAACTGAATTACGGGATTCAGTCAGTTATTTGCCCCACACCATAAAATCCAATAGCGGCACACCTTTATTTGAGATTTTTTTAAATGAGAAGTTGATTAAAAATGAAGGTCGGTCGGCTTGCGCTGTAATTTTATTTTTTATTGCCCTTGTTGCTTTTGTTTTTTACGCATTACAAAAAGCATACGCCTCAAAAATATCATTTAATTTATTTTTAATATTCACAGCCCTAATTGTTGGTGTTAGGGCCGCTATGATTTATTTTAAGTGGCCGGGGTTGCTTTATTCTTCATCATTGTTCACGCCAGGAGATTACGGTAACTCACAATCGTTTTTCAACGAGTTTTTAGGAGATATTTTAATCAACGTTTTTTTGTTTTTAGGCTGGACAAGTTTGTTTTATAAAAGTGTTGAGGTCAAATTTAAAAGCAGTGCTTTCAAAATAGCTGGCTTCATTTTTTACTTTTCAATTTTAATAGGACTAGCGTTATTTTTAAACGTAACGGTTAAAAACTTGGTACGTAATTCAACCATTCCTTTCGAGTTCTCTAATTTCTTTAATTTAAACCAGCTTAGTTTTTTATGTTTGAGTATTGTTTTTTTAAATGGCTTTTCTATAGCTATTTTAATAGAAAAATGTATCGAATTGTTTTTTGAAAAAGGAAATTCAAAAAGACATTATGGTTTGATGTTGTGCTTCGCGGTTTATGCTGGATTGTATCTTGTGTTCCGTAATAATTTTAATGCCATCGAATGGTTCTGGTTACCGGTATTATTTATTATTTCGCTTGCACTACGAAAATATACTTATACTCAAAGTATTTTAAGCGCAGGACTTAGGGTGTTGATATTTGCCATCATTACGTCTTGGTTATTCAGCGAATATAATTCCGTAAAAGAAAAATCAAGTATTCCGTTTTTAGCAGATAAATTATCGGACCGGCAAGACGCTATTTTGGAAAACGAATTTTCGGACATTGCTAAAAAAATAAGCAAAGACCTTCGTTTCAAGAAAGCGTTGTATCGTTTGCCATTATACGGCCACGAAACAGAACAACAGCTTCGTCAAAATTATTTCACAGGCTACTTCGAAAAATTTAATATTCAATTAGCGGTTTTTGATTCGGTGTGCATGCCTTACTTTAAAAATTCGGATTTAATATTTAACAATAACGAGTATTTTGAAGATCAGGTGAAAGATGGTTTTTCAACCATAAGCGATAATTTGTTTTTCATGGAAGGTTATAAACCAAACTCTCGTTACGTTGGAAAAATTGAATTTGATAAGCATGGAAATGGAAAAGCGCCATATATTTTATACGTTCAATTAGAACCAAAACAGTTTTCCGGCGCTGGAAGTTTTCCTGATTTATTGTTGGATGAAGGTCAGCAAAAACAAAACAGATACAAACAGATTTCGTATGCCGTGTACAAACAAAATAAATTAACTGCGTTTTATGGTCAGTATGATTACCCGATTCACAATGTAGATTCAACGGTTTTCAAAACTACAAAAAGTAATTTCAAACATTATTTTGTTGCGCCTGACAAAGAAACATTGATTGTTTTAAGCACTAAAGTAAAAGACTTTAATTATTTTTTTACCACAAATTCTTATTATTTTATTTTTTATTCTTTGCTCGGTTTGGTATTGGTGCTTGTATCTTATCGAATCAATAATAAAAAGATAATGTTCTTTTCATTGAATAGAAGAATACAGGTGTTTACTATTTCTATTTTGTTTTTTGCTCTTTTGGCGGTTGGTATATTTACTGTTAAATTGGTAATTAACAAATCGAATGGCGATAATTTAAATGAACTCGCAGAAAAATCGACACAAATAAATAATGAATTAAATCCTGTTTTATTTGACGCCGCAAGTTTAGATATAAATGGAAAAAATTATGCTGAAGGCTTGTTGAAAAAATATTCTATTTTATTTAATACAGATATTAGTTTATACAACAATCAAGGTGTTTTATTTGCTTCTTCTCGTCCGCAATTATTTGATGCAGGATTGTGTTCCAAATTAATTAATCCTTTAGCTATTGCTAATTTTGCGAAAAACGAATCTTCTAATTTTAGCACACTGGATAAAA
>JAYTSW010000003.1:0-2934 GCA_043745425.1 Sphingobacteriaceae bacterium
GATGCTGTTAATGGATTGGCAAATGATTCTTTTACCGGATCCCGTAATACAGACAACGCTATATTTTTTCCATTACTTATGCTACCTACATTGATTACACTGTTAAGTGTATTGTTGTAAAGCTTGTGTCCGAAAGCCCCGTTTAAATTAGCAAATAAACTTAGCTTTTTGTATCTAAATGAAGAATTAATTCCTAATAAAAAATTGGGGTTTGGATTTCCTACATAATAAAGCACATCACCACCGTCTGTGTAAGTAGCAAAACCATCTTTTCCAAAACCTAAAAATTGTCTTGTAAAAAATGCATTAATTGGCAAACCATTTTTTATTGTTTCGACTGTTGTACCCGTAATTCCTTGTCCATTTAAAGCTCCGGTATTTATTTGACTACTTAGACCTGATACTTTATTTTTCACAAATGTTGCATTAACACCTAAATCGAATCCAAAATCTTTTTTGGAAACTACTTCAGTATTCACTGCAAATTCAAATCCTTTATTATCAATATTGCCATCAAGATTTCTCCATTTGATAACACCTGCAACAGCAGGTACAGGTGGTTCACTAGGATAAAGTAAATCTGTAGTTCTCTTATTAAAATAGTCCATAGTAAAAGTCACTCTGTTCTTTAATAAAGACATGTCTAAACCAATGTTATACTGTCTATCAGATTGCCATTTTAAATTTTCATTTTGTGCATTCACAGCAGGAGTAGCACCCGTTCCATTACCTGAGAACCCATATCTTCTAGATGATGATCCTGAAGGAAATTCCTGATTACCGGTCTTTCCCCAACCGCCTCTTATTTTGAGAGAATTAATTTGTGGTACATGGAAAAAAGATTCTTTACTTACTACCCAAGCTCCGCTGACTGATGGAAAATATCCGTATTTATTATTTACACCAAATTTAGTTGAACCATCTGCTCTGTAGGTAGCGGTTAATAAATATTTATCCTTGAAATTTAAACCGGCTCTTGCAAAATAAGATTGCAATTCATTTTTAGGGTCTGAATAAGATCCTATTTGTCTTGTGGTTGGTTCAGTAAATTGTATGTAATCTTCGTAATTTAACCCAAAACTACCCAAACCACCTGGAACTCCTATAGAACCAACCCCGCCTACATCAAAACCTTTGTTTTTAAACTTTAAATATTCAAAACCCAAAAGGCCATTTACGCTTAAATCTGTATTAACTTGCTTGTTATAATTCAGAGTATGCGTAATTTGTTCTGTTGTAAGTTGCGATTGCCCTAAACGTACTCTTCCTCTGTTACCCTGTAAAGTCGGAATATTGATATAATTTTGAAGCGTCGTGCCTCTAATACCTGAACTATAATTTACGCTGTATAACATTCTATATTCTAAATCCTTTGTTATTTTAAAATAAGGTGATATACTGGCAAGAATTGTAGTAACTTTTGATTTGTCCCCATAAGCTTCCTGAAATGCTAATGGATTAATTAGATCCCCGTCGATTATATTGAACGTATCTACTCCATTCTTTTTCCCTTTAAGATTTTCAGTAGGGTTCCATTGAAGCGCATTTCCTATCAAACTTCCTCTTGAACCTGCATCATTCGTAATTGGTGCAATATCTTCAGTATATTGACTTGGAATAATATTTACATCAAGCCCCAATCTTTTGCTCTCTAAAAATTTAAAATTACCAGAAACATTTGCTGTGTACTTTAATATACCCGTCTTTCTAACAATTCCTTCCTGGTTTAAAACGCCTAAAGAAAATCTGTATTTAGCATTTTCAGTTCCACCGCTTACACCAAGATTATAATTTTGAATGTTTGCTCTACGTGTGATTTCATCCAATGCATTTACATTGTAACCTTTATCACCGGCACTTCCTAAACCATAGTAACCTAAGGCTTCTCTGAACTGAGGAGCATCCAATACTTTAATTCTTCTGGCAATTTTTGATGTACCGTAAGAGGTATTAAATTCCAATTTAGGATCGCCTGTTTTACCTCTTTTAGTAGTAATTAAGATTACACCATAAGCTGCTCTCGAACCATATATAGCAGTGGCTGATGCATCTTTTAATACATCTATAGAGGCAATATCTGTAGGGTTTATAAAATTTAAGGGGTTGTTGCTGGGGTTACTTCCACCTGCACCAAAATCTCCTAAACCGGGACGGGCTGAACGACCATCTAAAGGAACACCGTCAACAACATACAATGGTTGACCACTCCCTGTTAAAGCGGAAGCACCACGAATTTTAACAGTTGTAGCTCCACCTGGAGTACCACTGTTATTTAAAATTTGCACACCGGCAACTTTACCCTGTATTAATTGGTCTGCAGATGTATAAGTTCCCTTATTAAAATCTTTGGCCTGTACAGATGTTATTGCACCTGTAAGATCTTTTTTCTTAGCAGTACCATAGCCAATTACAACTACTTCACTAAGGTTACTTGCGCTTGTTTCAACAATTGTATTTACTGAGGTTTTTCCTCTAACACCTTCCTGCCTTGACGTAATGCCTGCGCCACTAAATATTAAAATTGCATCAGCGGCTACATTGTTCAATGTATAACTTCCGGATTGACCAGTGGCCGTGGCATTTTTGGTACCTTTAACAGTTACAGATACACCGGATTGAGGCTCACCGTTTGCATCTAATACCTTGCCAGTCACTGTGGTTTGGGCAAAGCCCTGGCTAGCACAGCCAAGAATTACAATTAATAGCAATAATGTTTTTCTCATTCGAGTAAGAAGCATAATCGTTGGGTTTTAAAAAATTTCGAGATCAGGTTAGTTTTGTAATAAATCTGATAAATCGATATAGAATATTACGTGTGACATGTAAAGTCTGTATTAACAAATCGTTATTATTACCACAATAAAGTTATTTAATATAGATTTAACTTTTACAAAAAAAATGAGATGTTTACACAAACGTTTGCGCAAACCACCT
>JAYTSW010000004.1:0-10863 GCA_043745425.1 Sphingobacteriaceae bacterium
ATAATTTCTACTTGCTCAATATTTTCAATTGGGATATAACTCCATTCAGGCCGTCCTGCATCACCACTTAATAGTGGTATTCCATCTACTACAATTGCAACTCGGCTACCAACACCAAAGGTAAATCCACTTCCACCTCGAATTTGAGGATCGTTATCAATAATAGAAACGCCGGGGGCTTGTTCAAGTGCAGTTTCAATACTTGTGCTATTTTTATTATTGATGAGAGCCGGTTTGATAACCTCCATTGACACCGTTAGTTCTTCTAGCTTTTGTTCAAATTTACCTGAAGAAACTACAACCGTCTCTAGCATTTTTGCTTCTGCTTTAAGCTTGATGTTTTTCTCAACAGTTTGTCCGGGCGTAATTACAATTTTAAATGTGTCACTTTTCAAGCCAACAAAAGCACAGATTATTTTATAGGTACCTGAATCTAATTCGATAGTATAATTTCCTTCAACGTCAGCTGATGTGCCTTTTGATAAATTATTTAATAATTGAATGGTAGCACCCGGAAGCGTTTCTTTGCTGTCAAAATCAGTAATCTGACCTTTTAAGATGCCTGTTTGTTGTGCAATACCTAAATTGCAACAAAGAATTAAAAAGGCAAATAAAAAACGGAGTTTCATATTTAAAAAAAATCCGCTCCTGGTTACGGGAGCGGATTTAAAAGAATTACTAATTACTCGATGATGAATTTTCCTGATTTTTTATAATCAGAACCAACTACTTGATAAAGGTATAAGCCATTATTAAATTCCGACATGTCAAAGGCATTTAGTTTATCGCCTTCTATATTATGAGAAGAAACTATTTTTCCTGTTAAATCATAAATTGTAAATAAAGCTTTGTCGTCACTTCGTTTTGTAAAATCAACGTAAGCCACCTTATTGTAACTATACACTTTAATATTTTGTTCTTTATTTACATGATCAACAACTTTTGTGGAATTGTAAATTGGCAACAAATCATCTAACCACAATTTACTTCCTACACCGCTTGAGCCAGGTGCTGTTGTTAGCTGATTAGCAGAAGAAGTTACGTTTATCATTATATAAGAAGGTGTTGCAGCACTGGTATAACTAAATGGGACGCTAAACCGTTTCCAAACAGTATTATTTGACATTGCTGTTAAAAATAAAGCGTCTCCAATTTTATTCATTGATGAATCAGGGTGGTTCGAAGACACGGGAACTTCTGGATCATAGTAATGTCCTTTGTGTAAAATCGCACGAACTTTTCCTTGCTCACTAGTTGCACCAGTTCCTGTTGTTGCTTGGGTGTATTGATACCATCCTGTTAAGCTGTCCGGACGACCATTAAAAGCCATTCTTCTAATATCTGTTCCAGCGATTGTACTAATAAAACCTTGAGCTTTATTTGAACTTGGCGCATTAACAATACCTGTTGTTACGTTACCATTTACAACTGCAATAATGTAATATTTTGTTTCAATACGTGCAGATGATGCCCCAGCGTGTTTAATAGTCATATCCTGATAACACGTTTGCGGTCCGGATGATGCCAATCCAGTACCCGATTTATTAGAATACCATCCGTTAGGTTCAGTTGAAACACCTGGAGATACATTTCCTCCCCATAATTCAAATCCACCATTTGCAATAGTAGTTTGAGCAGAAACATAAATTGAAGAGCTGATTAAAAAAAGAGTAAATAATTTTTTCATAAGCGGTATTTTTATTGGTTAATCAAAATTAAAAAAAATTAGAGAACAGTAAAAAAGTGATATATCTAATATATTAACTATTTCGTTTTATTAATAATCTTAAGAGCACTTTCACCTACAACTTTAAAAGCTGTTCTTCTGTTTTTTTGGTGGGCTGCTTCAAACTCCGGGCTTTTAGGAACCATCTTATTAATTTCTTCTTCTTTAATTATTGGTTGCGTTTCGCCCCACCCTTTTGCCATTAAACGATCTTTTTTAATACCCTTTGAAATTAAATAATCCACGCAAGATTGCGCGCGCGCTTGCGATAAACGCTGGTTATAGGCATCATTACCGCGCGCATCAGTGTGTGCATTAATAGCAACATTTAAGTTGTCATTAAGATTTAAAAGGTCTACAATTTTATCTAAATTCTCTTTTGATTTAGGACGCAAAGTTGCTTTGTCAAAATCGTACTCAATGCCTTCAATCTCCACTTCACCATCTGGAATTTTACTTAAAAAGGCATCCCATTCTAAATGTGCAGATTCAGTTAATCCTTTCGTAATCCTACTACCTTTATCAGCTAAATACTTTGTTTTTTGTGCTTTTAAAAAGAATTCTCTGTCTGCTTTTAAAGGTGTTGAATAAAATCCTTTTTCATCTGTTACCAAATAAAGAGGTTCATCTTCACCGTGTACATCACTCACAGTAACTAAAGCTCCGGGAATCGGATCATTGGTTACCGCATCAAAAACATAACCACTTAAATCGAAAAATATTGGTGCATTTTGAAATTCGTAAATATCGTAACAATGACCGCCTTCACATGGTTCTCTGTCACTCGCAAAGAAACCTCTTTGCTGAGTTCTTTCCATAATAAAATAGGCATCATCCTTACTTGAATTAATAGGGCCCCCTAGATTTTTTGGGAAAGTATAAACTGAATCATCAACATTAAACGATGCTTTAAAAATATCTAAACCACCCATTCCAGGCAAGCCGTTAGATGCAAAATAAAGTGTATTGGAAACGTTATGATAAAACGGCGACATCTCATCACCAGTCGTATTTATTTGATTTCCTAAATTTCTTGCTGGACCAATATGACCTTCGTCATCAATTACACTAACCCATAAATCAAATCCGCCAAAACCGCCTGGACGATTAGATGAATAAAATAAACGCGTTCCGTTAAAATTCACAAATGGATGCATGGATTTATATCCAGCCATGTTAACTTCATTTCCTAATTTAAATGCATCGAAGAATTTACCATCGGTCATTTTTGCCATGTAAATAAATACTTCGTTACGGTTGACATCACTCCACCTTGTAAATAACATGACCTCATCTGGGGTTATGTAACCGGCGCCTTCGTGAAGAACTGAATTTACGGGTCTTCCAAAGTTTATCGGTCGCTGCCAAATACTGTCAATGCATTCGGTGTAATATAAATCGCAAAGGTATTTTGAATCTTGTTTTTCAGGATCATTTACTACACCATTACGACGTGCACTTGTGAAAATAATTTTATTCGGATTTAAATAATATTGAGGAGCAAAGTTAGCGGTACCTTTATTAAATATTAGGGTATCAAACATTTTCACAATGATTTCACGCTTTACATTAGCCATTGTGTCGATTGCAAAATAACAGCTCGATTCTCTTTTCTCTGCTATTCGTGCCAAAGAATCGTTTTCAGGTGAGTGCGTTAAGTATTCATCAAATTCAACTAAAGCCTGATTGTAACGTTTTTGTGCCATTAAAGAAATACCGTAATAATATCGAGCATCAGGATAAGCATTTCGTTCTACACAAATTTTATAAATTTTAACGGCATTATCGTAGTCTGCATTTAAACGGTATGAGTGGCCTAACTTAAAATAAACATAATCAATACTTGTAATAGGATTAAACTTTGGCGCTGGCTCTTTATCACGAACCTTACCAACAGAATTATTTTCAACTCTTTGAGTACTGTCTTTTTTAACTAGTGTTGAATCTTTTTTTGGTCTCCTTAATTGCAATTCAGGCACATTAACCAATGATTTCAATTTAAGGTTCACCATTTGCATTTCGTAAGGCAATACAAATGTTTCAAGTACGGTGGTATCATCTAAAACTTTAGCATAATAAACAGCTGCAGTAGCCCAATCTTTTGCTTTGTAAGCATTCTCTGCAGTTAACATCCAAAGTTTTTTAGATTGCCCAAAAGAAATACTGCTTAAGGCAATTAAAAAAACAATCGCTAACTTTTTTACTAAGCTTCGGGTATCAAAAAATTTTCGTGTCAAATTTTGTATTTGAAAATTGGGATGTTGGGATTTCATAAATTACAAACGAGGGCAGTTTCTTATTTCTTTTAAATTTTTCTTGCCTGGCAAATAAGTGAATGATAATTCAAACGCCCCTCTTGTTTTAGAAGCTGTTTTTAAAGTGGATGTATTAAAGTCGTAACCCAACTTGAAAATATAATTATCTTTTCTGAAGCCTGCATAAACGATACTTGCATCTTTAGCACGGTAAGTAAATCCTGCTAAAAGGAAAAATTTATCGTTCTTAAAATAATAACCTGCGTCTAAAGCGTAAGTCTGCTCGAAGGCTGTGCCCTGACTCGTTACTAAAACCTTAGGCAATACGTACAATAGCTCACTAATGTTTATTCTTATACCTGCATGTCCATAAAAACGCATTGGTAAAACATTTGATCTTCCAAAAAATGTTTCTTTAGGCTGTGTTAAGTTAAATCCGGAAATTCCACAAAAAGGATTGAGACGTGATTGTTGTTTGGAGAAGAAATATAATATACCTGCATTTAATTGCGGTAGTACCAGTGACTGACGCGTAAATGTTTCGTTAGTTGGTAATCCTGTATCAAAACTTCCGCCATTTGTTGGTGTGTATTGATTGTCGAATGTATACAACTTATATTCTACTTGTTTTTGCGTAACACCGCCTTGTAAACCAAACGATAAATGATGGAATTTACGTTTATCTAATGGCACACAATAAGAAACAGAAAACAATCCTTGAATAACATTATAATTACCAATACCCGCTCGCATTTCAATGATCTGAAGCCCGAATCCCCATTTGCCTTTCGGCATGTCTACACTTATTAAAGCTGTATTATAAGGTTTGTACGCAACAGAATTCCATTGATTACGGTACTGAGCATGCACTCTGAATTTCGCATCAATAACACCTGTCATCGCAGGATTTAAAAATAAAGGTGCTGCGTCGTATAATGATAAATGAAAATCCTGAGCTTTACTTTGACTAAGAAAACCTATTGAAATAACTATGTATATAAAAATCTTTTTCATCGGCTTATCTTAATAGCGTTACGTCACCGGTTTTCTTTACCGACTTGTTATTAAACATATCTACATCTAAAACCCAAACATAAACACCAATTGGTGCATCTTGTCCACGCAATGTTCCGTCCCAACCTACTTTTTGATCATCTGATTCAAAAATCATTTCACCCCAGCTGTTGTAAACTCTGAATTTCATTTTTTCAAATGGTCCACCTTTTACATATAAAAAGTCATTATTTCCGTCTTTATTTGGTGAGAAAGCAGTAGGCACTAACGGTAACAATGTAACTTCAATTGATTTTGTTATTGAATCACGACAACCATTACCATCCGCTACACTCAAAGTAATATTATATGACCCCTGATTTAAATAGTAGTGAGTTGGATTTTGACTTGTAGCATTTGAAAAATCACCAAAATTCCAAAACCATGTTACAATTGAATTTGTTGGTGTAGAGAAATCTGTGAAATAAACAGTTTCCAAAGCCAAAGTAGGATTATTAGTCATACCAAATTCCGCTCTTGGTTTAGGGTTCACGTTAACCGGTTTTACAATTGAACCAACACAACCTTTATCAGAGGTAACAGTTAAATTCACATTGTATAATCCTGCACCAACATAAATATGGATAGGGTTTTTATTGATGGTATCCTTTAATCCATCGCCGAAATTCCAATTCCAACTAACAATATTACTTCCTATACTTATTATTGAAGCGTCGAGGAAATACGCAGGTAAAGATTGACAAGCATTTGTATACGTAAAATTAGCCAAAGGCAGACTGTTAATCTGAATAGGTTTTGTTACTGTATCTAAACAGCCATTGGAAGAAGTAACAGTATAAGTTACCAAATAAGTATTGGCTAAAGAATACGTATGAATAGGACTAGTTGCGATGGAAGTTCCTCCATCGCCAAAATCCCAATTCTGTGTCGCTATACTTCCACTAGATGCATCTGTAAAAAAAACAGGGCTATTAACACAGGCGTTTCCAATAGAAAAATTAGCGACTGGTGAATTTTTAAATGATATTTTTAAAGTGTCTTTAACGGCATTACAACCTTGATTGCCGGTTGATGCTAAAGTAAATATAACAGAACCTATCAGTAAATCACCGCCACTTGGTGTATATCCTGTTGTTAAACTTGAACTCGATGGTGTAAAAGTACCAGTACCACTTGAAGACCACTGACCTGTTCCTGTAAATCCTGTGATAATGCCATTAAGTTGTACGCCATTGTTATTACAAACAGTAGTATTAATTCCTGCATTCACATAAGGTAATTTTAAAATATCAATTCGTACTGTATCCGTTTCGGCGTTTGGACAAATTCCTTGAGCTGCAATTACCAAAATTACATAACCTTGTATGGTATCATTTATACTCATACTATAAGTTGTATTCGCGGTATTTATATTACTGAATGCACCAGTACCCGAAACAGTAGACCAGGTTGGTGTTGTTGCGGCGCTTGCAAATGTGGCTGAACCATTTAAAGTAAATGTAACCGCACTCGCACATGTTGTATAATCTGGTCCAGCACTTACAATTGGCTTAGGAATAATATTTATACTCAATGTATTATTTACGGATGCACATAATCCGTTGTTGGTTGAAGTGAGGGTTAAAGTAACTAATCCGCCTGTGGCTAATTCAGAAGCGCTTAAAACATAATTAGTATTAAAAATTGTATCTGAAGGTGAGAAAAAACCAGTTCCATTGGTTGACCATATACCAGTACTTGTGCCTCCGGTAATTGTTGCACCTGTAATTGCAACCGTTGGTGTGTTTGTACACACATTGATATTAGGAGGGGTGGTGACCGTTGGAGGATTTGTGAAATTGATAATGACCTGTGTACTTGCACTTGAACATCCACCGAACGCCGTTAAATTTAATGTAACCGTTCCTGCTGCTGCATCTGCTGGTGAAGGCGTATACGTAGTTACCATTGCTGTTGACGGAAAAAAAGTTCCTGAACCGCCACTCCAGTTCTGGCCCGGAGCACCTGTAACTACACCAGTTAAATTAATTGGCGTTAAATTATTTTTACATCTTGTAACAACAGAAGGTGTTGCTGTTACTTTAGGTCCTTGCTTTATAAAAAGTCGAACTGTATCTATTACGTTTTTACAATTACCTACAGAAGTTAGTGTAAATAAAAAACTTGGTTGCAATAACTGAACTGGCGTTAGTGTATACACCATACTTACTGTTGTTATTGAAGATGTATAAACAGTTGGGCTAACAGTTCCAGTTGGTGTTGTCCAAATACCTGTTATTGCTCCGCCTGTAATAGTACCAGATAATACTGCAGTATTAGTTGCACCTGCGCAAATTGTAAAATTGGGCCCTGCATTATTAATTACTTTTCTTCGGAAGGTTGACATATAATGGAATAATCCACCCGTTCCAAGATTACCATTTATAATACCGAGTGCAAATACATCTGTACTGTTTCTGATTTCATGAGCACCAATACCAATAACCGAAGTGCTGAATTGTTTTTGCGCTCCCATCCATGCCCCTGCTGTACCTGGAACAACTGTAAAATCCGAAGCAACTAGAAGAGCTGGATTTCCATCAATTTTAAAATTACCTTCATTACCTACTTTACAAACTACATTCAATAAAAAGGGTTGGGTATTATTTCTTGAGAAAACAACTGTATCAGAACCTGCGCACTCTAACGGTGGTAATATAGCGGCACCGGATTCACAACCGTAACCAGTAGTTTGCCATAAATAAACCGGTTTTGTTGCCTGAATAAATGCTAAGGGAGTCGTCATAGGAAACTGCTTTGTATCACCTTTGTTTAATGTATACGTAAATGCTGTGCCATTATTAATTGTTATCTGCGTGAAATTATCAGTAGCTACAACAAAAATACTTTCAACCGAAGCAGCATACATAAAGCCTAAATTTGCGATGTAAGAATCACCAACTACGTCAACGGGTACAATCTGATCACCAATTAAATCAAAACAACCACCACCAGGTGTAATTACAGAATCATCTGCAACTGTAATGGAAATAGGATTATTAGACACTACAATAGTACCTCCTAAATTTTGTCCTGGAGTTGCCGTATTAGTTAGCTGTGTGAGATTCTCTACAGTGTAAACTTCACCCGTGCTCATTGCCACACTATAAGTCACATTCGCCACATGACCAACAACATTACAACGTGGTGTAACCCAAATAACGGTACCAGGTAATGTAGCAATAATATTTATTTGCTGTTTAGGCTGAGTAATAATAGCATCGCCATTTAAATCACTACCCAAATTTTTATTATTCCATGTATTTTGAAAAGGGCAAACAAATTCAGTTCCCATTCCATTTTGGCCTTTCATTGAAAACGTTTCAGGATTATAAAAATTAGGAGCTCGTGTTATAACATCATATACCACTGTAATTTTGTTAGATGATGTTATTTTTAATCCATAAGGTAAAACGGTGTTAGCAGGGCGAGATTCTAAAGAATCGTAGCCTCTGTTTGTGGCACCGGCAGCTGCATCTCTCCAAAACGTGTAATCAAATGCACGTGAAGCAGGAATTGTAAATGTTGTATCATATTTATTTGGCGCTATTGCCGCTGGCTGCCTAATTCTTACAACTGTTCCTGCATTACCTGCAATGTGAACAACAATAGGATCGCGCCATGTATGATCGGGTGTTACCCAAGGTGCAGCAAACCAAAAAACAGTATCTATTTGCGACATCACTGGGGTGACCTTCACAAAGAAGAACAGAATAAATACAATCACTTTTAATTTTTTCATTTTTATTTTTTACTAAAAAATTAATTTTTCCAGTTTTTAATCGGGCTTTTTCGGCTCTGAATTATTGTCTGGGGTTTTATTTTCGGGATTCGTTCCTTCCGGTTTTTTCTCTTCTGTTGCCGGTTTTTTATTTTTCAAACTTTGTTTAATACTATTGTCTTTTATCTTAAACTCATCTTCATCCACATTCACCACTTTTTTCTTAATGAAATTATAATTCAAACAAATTTCATGACTACCCTGATTATATTTTTTTATTGCTGATACAGAATAATCGAAAGCATATGCGATATTTAATTTTTTAATAACTGTAACTCCTAACATAAAACTCGCAGCGTCATCTGTACGGTAATTACCACCAATCCAAACCATATTTTTGAAAGACAGTTTTAGTGAATAATCAATCTGCACAGGTAAAGAAACACGATACTTTCCAAAAAGGGTTTTATTATTGTATTTACACAAAATAGAAGGTTGTAACGAAAAATCTTTACTCAATTTAATATTATAACCAATAACTCCATAATAGTGCGGAACCAATCTACCGGTAGGATTTTTCCAAGTAATTTTATTGTTTAGCATATTCATACTTGAAAGTCCAAAAAAGAATCTTTCGCCATGTAAATATAGACCAGCATTAGCATCAAAAACATTTGCATTCAGTGTGCTGCTTCCTGCAAGATATTCATCACCTTTATCGTAAGCCTTCACGTCATACAATCGCACGGTGTATTGTTTCATTCCGCCGGATAAAGCAAACCCTAATTTTGTTTTTTTATTTATTTTAAGATGGTAAGCAAAGGTTAAATAACCTGTGTTTGTAGATATCAATCCTGTTTTGTCAGATATAATCATTCCGCCTAAAGCAACATTTTTTGCTTTTTTCATTGGGCCGTATAATGACATTAAATAAGTTTTCGGTGCACCATCAAAACCACTCCATTGATTGCGGTAGCTCATATTTGCCTGAGTATAAGGTTGAGCTCCTGCTACGGCCGGATTGTAAGCGTAACTATTAAGAAGATAATTAGTATACAAAGATTGTTGCTGTGCTCTTCCTAAAAAAGAAAAGGCCATCACAATAAGTACAGATATTTTAAAACTTGTCTTCATTACTTCATCAATAAAATAGCACCTTTAAAAATATTTTCCTCAGGTTTCTTGTTTAGGTCGTTAAGATTAATAATGTAATAATAAGATGCTACCGGCAATGGCGTTCCCTGATACGTTCCATCCCAAGAAATGGGATATCCTGTAGAATGGAAAATTCTTTGCCCCCAACGGTTATAAATTTCTATTTCAGCTTTTGGATAATACGTATTGATGAAAGTCAGATTCCAGATATCATTCTTCCCATCACCATTAGGAGAAATAGCATTTGGTATTAATTCATTAAGATTATTTTCAACCGTAAAAATTTTGATGTATGATTTAGCAGAATCAACACATCCAAATTGATCTTTAACAACTAATAAAACAGTATACGTTCCATTAGCAAAATAAGTGTACACCGGATTAGTTATCGTACTTGTTCCTGCACCTGTATTATTAAAATCAAAATTCCACGACCAGCTTGTTGCATACTTTGAAGTGTCGTAAAACTGTACATTTGAACCTATACTGAAACCACCACTGTTATTATAATAAAATCCTGCTTTAGGACGAGGAGTAATAGTGATTGGTTTAATTAAAGTATCAGTACAACCTTTTTTGCTGGTTACAATATGAGTTACATTATAAGTTCCGGATGTAGAATAGGTTTGTGCAGGATTTTGTAAAGTTGAAGTGCCTGGTCCGCCAAAATCCCAATAATTACTACTTATTGAATCAGGAAAAGAAATAGTAGTGCTGTCTTTAAAATTAATTAGTAAAGAAGAACCAGAACAGTTTCGGCTGTAGCTCCAAAATACATTTGGTAAATTATATACAATGATTGGTTTTTTAATTGTGTCGTAACAGTTAAAAGAATTCTTCACTATTAAAGTTGCAGTATAGGTTCCTGCTGTAGAATAAGAGTAGGCAGGGTTGATAGCTGTTGATGTTCCTCCGTCTCCAAAAGACCAGTTCCAAGCCGCTAATGCACCAAT
>JAYTSW010000005.1:0-2928 GCA_043745425.1 Sphingobacteriaceae bacterium
CACCGCTCATGCGGCGCATCATGAACATCCATAACACTACCATAATCAAAATTGGTGCGATCCAAGTTAATTCATTAGCCCAATTGGTTTCATCAACCGAATGTGGATATACGCGTTTGTCTTTTGAAATCCCTGCATCATCTTGAACTTTTTCAATACGGCGTAAAAAATCATCAACCGAAGAAATAGTTAATTTGAAATGCGGACCAGGGAATTTTTTATCCGGAAAAAATGCAACACCAGTTTTAGAATCTTTATACTCATTACGAAGAGCAAGACTATCAGGGTTGATATAAATGCGTGCGAATTTTTCATTAACGATATCTACATTCTTAACATCACCATGCGCTAACATTTTTTGTTCGAAATCAACCTGACTTATTTCAATCATGCGAGATGAGAAGTTGGTTCCGAAAAAAGTAACAAATAACAAACCAACAATTACTAAACCGTAAATCCAGTAAAAATTATTGCCAGTGTTTTTTCCGCCACCACCCATTATAGGTTGCTTCGAAAACTTTTCCTTCATTTTCTCAAATTGCTTCTTACGCTCGTCTTCCTGGTTAGGTTGCGAATTGTCTTTTAAATTCGGGGTCTCTTTATCTTTTAGTTCTTCACTCATAGGAGTTTTTCAATTAGTAAACGCGTTTAAGCCAGCGTAATTTCTGCATCTGCCCAAAGGGCCTCTAAGTTATAATAGTCACGCACTTCTTTTTGAAATACATGCACCACCACATTTATATAATCCATTAAAATCCATTCGGCATTTTCAAAACCTTCAGCATGAAATGGCTGCTCGTTTGTAGTTTTTAGCACAACCTCATCCACTGAATCCGCAATAGCTTCAACGTGTGTTTTACTATCCGCATCACAAATCACAAAAAAATCGCTGACGCTATTTTCGATACCTGTTAAATTTATAATAGTAATGTTTTTTGCTTTTCGCTCCTGCATCCCATCAATAATCGCATCTACTAAAGCTGTTGTTTGTTCATCAGTAACCGTTTTTACTACGCGTTTAGTTTTTGTTTTACCACTAATGGCGCGTGCCGATTTCTTTTTCTTCTCGGTATTGGCAATAAGATTAGCCTGTTTGGTTTCTTTATCTTTTAAAAGTCCGGTTTTCTTTTTAACAGCAACTTTTTTTGCAGGGCGTTTTTTACCACCTGTAGCTAAGGAAGATGTTCTTTTCTTTTTAACCGCTTTCTTTGCAGGTTTAAGCGCTTTTAAAGCTGCTGCTTTTGAAACAGCTTTTTTAGCCGGTTTCTTTCCAACTGCGGCGGTTGTTTTCTTAGCGGTTTTTTTGGCCGCCTTCTTAACTGTCTTTTTTACTATTTTCTTTGCCATAAACGATATTAAATACTTAGCTTTTTATGCTTACTTTCTATAAGTTTGCACTAAACAACAAAATTAGTCTTTTTGGTTTAATGGCAACACTATTTATAGGGCAAAACAAAGTTTTTTTACCTGAAACATATAGCACCAATTCTTATGCCATAGAGCTGTTAAAGAACGTTAAGGCCATTGAGGGTACTGTAGTTTACACCCACAATCAAACACAAGGTAAAGGACAAAGAGGAAACCTCTGGATAGCAGAGCCAGAGCAGAATGCAACGCTTTCGCTGATTTTAAAACCAAATTTTTTAAGCTCAAAAAATGCTTTTTATTTAAGCAAAATAACTGCCTTAGCCTTGTATGACGTATTGACTGAAATTTTAAATGATAGTCAATTTGACATTAAAATTAAGTGGCCAAATGACATACTGGTTAATCGTAAAAAAAATGCCGGTGTATTGATTGAAAACAGCATTTTAAATGATGCGTTACAATGGAGTGTTATTGGTATTGGTTTAAACGTGAATCAGAAGGATTTTGGAGAGCTTAATCTTGCCACCTCATTAAATTTACTTACTGGTAAAGTTTATAATGTAGAAAGTATTATGGACATCTTATTCATTCACTTCGAGAAATGGTTTTTAAGATTGAAGAAAAATGAGTTCACTTCGATTGACGAAGCTTATCAAAAAGTATTATTCGGATTAAATGAATTAAACGATTTTGAACGTGAAGGCAAACGTTTTAAAGCTAAAGTGAATGGAGTGAACGAAATCGGTTTGTTATTATTGGAAATGGAAAATTCAGAAATAAAATCGTTTGATTTAAAAGATGTGGCTTTTATTTATTAAGCATTTGTTTCAATGACGCAATTTTAAAATGCATATCGAGCGAAAAATCAATTTCTAAAGAGTTTTCTTTAATAAATCCATAAATAATAAGAGCTTTTTCTAAAGCATTATTTGCTTTTTCCTCGTTTAACTGCTTGCTATACCCTATCCCTTTTTCGTAAAGCAAGTCGGCCAGCATTTTTAAATTAGGCTCTTTTAGCTGATAGTTTTCGGTAAGCGTTTCGATTAAATTCTCACTAGGTAAGTTTTCTGCGGCTTCAATTTCAATATTGGTAAACTTTAAAGCGGAAGTATTGATCAACTCCTCCAATTCAGGAAACATCCCATTGGCTTTTAAACCAAAGACAATACCTAAAAATTTGCCCCACTCCTCAAATTGTCTAACGATATAATCTTTCCTAAGCATTCAGTTTTTCGAAAATAGCAACTACTTGCGGAATTAAACCCAGAACCTCATCATTGTTAATCACAAAATCACTTATGGGTGCTTTTTCTTCATCCGGTAATTGATGGTTGATGCGTTTTATAATTTCTTCACGGGTGATGTTGTCGCGAGCTTGCACTCTGGCAATTCGTAATTCCAAAGGGGATGTCACTAAAATAGTTTTATCCAGTTTCTTATAAATTCCAGTTTCAAAAAGTATAGCACTTTCTTTTATAATTAATTTTTGATTAGAATGTGTCGCCACAAATTCTTTAAAATCATTCTCGACGGCAGGATGAATTATTGCATTAATTTTAT
>JAYTSW010000006.1:0-10846 GCA_043745425.1 Sphingobacteriaceae bacterium
TTACTATTTTAAGTATGATGTAAGCAATAAATTATTTAATGATACATGTGTGTTCTATAAATACATCGCTCAAAATAAAAATGTAGTCACTTATATTAAGAGTGCTTCTTATTTATTACATAATTTTTTTATGAGCAACATGCGTGATTTAATTTTGAAAAATTCAAATTGGATAATTCAGGATGATACGGGTATGCCATACAAGAATTTTGTTCAAAAAAGCAGCGAGTGGAATACCAAATTGTATGGGCAATATGCGCGTCCTGTTTCTGATTTTAAATGGCTGAATAAAGAGCAAGCTTTGGAAGATGCCTTTAAAAAAGACAGCTCCACAATTGCTAAATTACCTTTCCATTTGGGCTATCATTGGGGTAGTAAAAAGGACGTGATTATTTACGCGACTAAGAAGTGACCTTTTACCTCACCCACCCAGCTTAGCTGGGTCCCCCTCTCTTACAGGAGAGGGAATCTGCTTCTTCATTGAAATATTACCACCTATAAAAAAACGTAATTTCCCCTCTCCTATGAGGAGAGGGTGTCTGCCATTTGGCAGACGGGTGAGGTTAGATAACCACTTCTAACCTTCTAACGCTGAGCCTGTCGAACTGTTAATAAGTCGTTAACTAAACTTTAATTAAAGATTTTATATTTGATTATGTCTTTACAACAAGAGCAAACCGACAAACTATACTATTCAATTAGTGAAGTTTCAGATATGTTTGAAGTAAATGCTTCAACTATTCGTTTCTGGGAAAAAGAATTTGATATTCTTAAACCCACTAAAAACAAAAAAGGGAATCGTTTGTTCACTGCAAAGGATATTGAACATCTTCGTTTAATTGTTCACTATGTAAAAGAAAAAGGCTATACCTTAAATGGGGCTAAAGACAAATTAAAAAGCGGCTCTCCTGAATTGGAGAACGTAAAATTGGAAGTAATTGATAAACTAAAAGCTATCAAAGAACAATTACTCCAAATGAAATCTAAGCTGTAAGCATATTAAATAGAATTGACAGTAAAAGGTAGCCAAAAGCTGCCTTTTTTATTGGAATGAATTCTCGTTTCTAAAAATTTGTTCGATACTTTTTGACCGCCAAAAAGTATCCAAAAAGCTCTTGATTCCTGAAGGTGATTTTTGTGCAAGAGGCAGGCACAAAACCGCGGATAAAGTTGAAACAAATGCGCAAAGCCAACGCTTCCTCAACTTTACCGCTATCACTGACAGGAATCAACTCTCCGAAATTCATTTTTCTTCTTTATAATTTATAAATCCAATAAAGAGTAAGCTTCAAAATACGATTCCATTTATTCTTTAGTATTGTATGAATACTTTATGGAAGATGTGCGGTGGCTTGGAAATCCGTGTTAGGCGCGTGGCCTGTGCGGGGAATTGGATTTCCTTGATTTTTTTGGTTACTTTTTTGATCAAGCAAAAAAGTGACATGTAAGAGTCCTGAAATGAAACGGATTTCTTTAAGGAAATGATAGACCGGTTTTATCAAAAATTTATTGTGAAAAAGTAATTCCTGCCATTGGGAATGAAGCTGGGCTTTTGGCTAACATTATAGCTTATATGCTTCACAGGCCTATCCATACTTTATTGTTTTTAATCTCAATTTTAGCTTTATTGGCTTTGTTGGCGTTTGTGTTTCCAAAAGGTGGAATTAGTTTTAGCGGAAAAGTCATTTCTTTTCCAACATTAAGCTCTATTTTTGATGAGAAATCTGAAAAACCGGATATCTCAAAAATATTAGCATTAGCCGATGCAGAAGACAACGACACGATCATAAAAAAAGATACGCTTGTAAAAATTCCCCTAATAAAAAAAGCATCTTTTAAAGTAGATTCTCTAAAAGGAAAAAACTTAGGTGAAGTTGAAGTGGATACAACTTTAAAACTTCTTACCACCATTCAATACAAAAACGATTCAAAAACGGCAATGAGTAATTTCTTTTCTGCGCTTACTAATGTCTACAACGAACCAAAAAGTATTCGTGTTTTGCATTACGGCGATTCGCAAATTGAAGGTGATCGTATTAGTGATTACTTACGAAATAAATTACAAATGCAATTCGGCGGGGGCGGACCAGGATTAATAAATTTCGTTCCAATTGCACCGAGTGTAGTAAATAGAATTAGTACGAGTGGTGGAACTTGGGATCGTTACGGTGTGTTTTCATTTAAGGATAAACGCGTTCCTCATAATAATTTTGGTGTGATGGCGCAAATTTGTCGTTATGCAAATTACAATTCAAATATAGATTCAACATCGACAAACAAAGAAGCTACTGCAAAAGTAATTACTACAAAAAACAGTGGTGCAACAGCAACATCATACAACAAAGTAAAATTATTTTACGGCGGTGCTAAATCAAAAGTGTTATGTGAATTTTATGACGCAGCTATTTTTAAAGAGAGCGACAGTTTACAAAAAGGCGGTAATTTTAATATTAAAGAATATCCTGTAACATCATTGAATCACGAATTTAAATTTTCAGGAAAAGATAGTCCTGATTTTTATGCAGTTTCCCTCGAGGGAGGAAAAGGCGTTATGGTGGATAACATGGGGCTGAGAGGAAGTTCAGGAACGTTTTTTAATCAAATTAATTACGGACAACTAAAACAATTTTACGATTATCTGAATGTGAAATTAATTATACTTCAATTCGGCGGAAATACGTTACCGTATCTGAAAGATAAAAAACAAGCTGAGCAATTTGCAGGCTTTTTAAAATCTCAAATTTATACACTTAAAAAAATAGCGCCGCAAGCATCCATTTTATTAATCGGTCCTGCTGATATGAGCGTGAAAGAAGGAACGGAATATGTAACACATCCTTTGCTAGAAGATTTGCGTGATGCCATTAAGCAAGCAGCCTTCGATACCGATTGTGCATTTTTTGATATGTACGATTGTATGGGTGGAAAAAATAGTATGGTAGCTTGGGTGGATAGGGGAATTGCAGCAAAAGATTATATTCATTTTAGTCCGGCTGGCGCCAGAAAAATTGCAACACTTTTATATTCATCATTAATAAACGATTATAATACCTATGTGCGTTCCAAAAAATAATATACTAAAGGCTTTAATTGCTTTGCTCTTCATTGGAGGAAATATATTTTCGCAAACGGTTACACCAACTGCAACCCGAACATATTCGTTTATTAATTATGGCGAAAATTATTTGCACTATTCGAAAGACAGTTCGTTAATGATGAACTTTTTTAAAAAGGTAACCGATTTAAAAGAAGGCAAGCGTGATAAAGTTACGATAGCACATTATGGCGGTTCTCATATTCAAGCAGGAACATGGAGCGACAAATTAATTTATAATTTTCAAGCAATGGGTAAGTTTGAAGGAGGAGGTTTGTTTTGCTTTCCTTATAAAATTGCAAAAACAAACAGCCCGCATTATTTTAAATCTTACACTACAGGAAAATGGAAACGTTTCCGTTGCGCTACCTGGAAAGAAATGTGTGTTAATCTAGGAATGGCAGGAATCGCCGCAGTTACCAATGATAGTGCCAATACGTTTGGAATTAAATTGCAGAAGAATGGTCATCATGAACAATTTAATTCATTAAAAATTTATCACAATTTTAATACGAGTTTCCAATATAGTTTGGCGCCAATGGATTCGAAATATATTCGCCGTGATGAATTGCAAAAAGGTTATACTTTATTTGAATTTGAGCAATATATTGATTCAGTAAATTTTGAATTGTTGAGATTAGATACAAATAGAAAAGATTTTATGCTCTATGGTTTTAGTTTGGAAAGCACAAAACCCGGTTTTTATTACGCTGGATTTGGCGTGAATGGAGCAGCCAGTAATTCGTATTTAAAATGTAATTTATTCGGACAACAACTAGAAAGTGTAAAGCCTGATTTAGTTATTCTATCATTAGGAGTAAATGATACGCAAGGAAAAGATTTTACAAAGGAAGATTATATCGAGCATTATGACAGTTTAATAATGGAAATAAGAAAAGTTTCTCCCGATTGTGCTATTCTTCTAACAACAACAACAGATAATTATGTTAAGAGAAGAACTGCGAATAAACGTCCAATGAAAGCGCAAGATGCTATGTTTGAATTAATGGAAAAGCATAAAGCTGCAGTTTGGGATTTATATGCAATTATGGGAGGTTACAAATCTATTTCAAAATGGTATAAAGTTGGCTTGGCGGCACGCGATAGAGTGCATTTTAGTCCGAGAGGTTATGGTATAGTTGGACAAATGATGTTTGACGCCATTGATAAAAGTTATAAAACGAACAGTAAAGTTAAATAATGGATGCAGTACAAATAGAACCAAGAGCCAAGACGGTGCACGAATGTGTACTGGCTCTTATTGTCTTGCATCTTGATTCAAATTATGAATGATTTTTTGACATACGCAAAGAGTATTTTCACTTTTACAGAGGGAAAGCCACTCTTATTTACGCAACTGTTTTTCTGGGGATTTTTCGCGGTGGTATTATTGTTGTATGCTTTAGTGTACAAAAAGATTGCCTTGCGAAATATTTATTTATTGTTGGTTAGCTTTTTCTTTTATTACAAAACCAGTGGTGTTTTTCTAATTCTTCTCATTTTTACTATTTGCAGTGATTATAATTGGGGGCGGTTAATTCATGAAGCAACTTCACAACGGAAAAAGAAAATATTTCTCACCATAAGTATTTGTTTAAACATGTTGTTACTGGGGTATTTTAAATACGCTTATTTTTTCGCGAGTAGTTGTAACGAATTATTTGGAGCTGATATTCATTTTTTCAATCATTTCTCGCATTTCACCAATACATTTTTAGGAACGCATTTTAGTGTAGATAAACTAATTCTTCCTGTTGGTGTTTCGTTTTTCACCTTCCAATCTATTTCATATACAATAGATTTGTATAGAGGAAATGTGAAACCGGTGAAGAGTATTTTCGATTATGGTTTCTTCGTTTGTTTCTTCCCACATTTAGTGGCGGGACCAATCGTAAAAGCTCATGATTTTTTATATCAGGTGTATTTGCCTTATGACTTAAAACGAAAGGAATTTGGTTTGGCTTTGTTCTGGATTTTAAATGGCTTAATGAAAAAGATTTATGCCGATTACATTGCCGTAAATTTTATCGACCGGATTTTTGATAACCCTAATTATTATTCTGGTGTTGAAACTGTATTCGGAATTTTTGGTTATTCATTACAGATTTACATGGATTTCTCTGGTTATACCGATATTGCCATTGGTGTGGCGTTATTATTAGGATTCCGATTAAAAACTAATTTCAACTCACCATACAAAGCACAAAGCGTAAGCGATTTCTGGAAACGCTGGCACATTTCATTGTCATCATGGTTGCAGGAATATTTATATATTCCATTGGGGGGTAACAGACAAGGAACAATAGGTTCTTACGTTGCCATCAGTATTTTAGCAATAGTTTTAGTTATGTTAACTGGAAAGTTGTGGTTGTTATTAGTATTATTTGCATTAGCCATTGCATTCGCTTTAATTTCCTACTTCAGTAAAAAGTTCAGAGAATCAATTAACACCAATATAAATTTAATGGTAACTATGCTATTAGGCGGCTTATGGCACGGTAGTAGTTTTTTATTTATTATTTGGGGTGGATTAAATGGTTTGGGATTAGTAGTCCATAAATTGTGGTTGAAGGTTTCCCCGTTTAAAAATTCAAAATCACTTGTGGTAAAAGCAGTAATGGTTTTAATTACGCTTAGTTTTATAAGTTTTACGCGTATATTTTTTAGGAGTGATAGTTTGGATACAGTTAGTTTAATTTTCGATCGTATCTCAAACCATTTTGGATTAGAGTTATTTTTTAAAATCATTCAAGGTTACGCTGGAGTATTATCATTGGTATTAGTCGGCTATTTAATACATTGGATTCCTTCAAAACAAAAAGAAAAGTACCGTGAATTCTTTGCTAGCTTACCGATTTATGCAATGGCTTTGGCAGTTGTTGCAGTTATTTTTGTGATGTATCAGTTAATGAGTGATGAAATGCAGCCGTTTATTTATTTTCAGTTTTAAGTTATATTTGATAAATTGAATAAAGAACAACATATTTATTTTAGTGGATTAAATGGTTTGCGTTTTTTTGCGGCCATTGCTGTTGTAATAACACACATCGAACTCATAAAATACCAATCGGGCTTCTCTGATATTTGGAAAAACAATAAATTGATTTTCGAACTAGGTTCGCTCGGTGTAATTTTCTTTTTTGTATTGAGCGGATTTTTAATTACGTATTTATTAATGCAAGAGAAGAAAGTAACCCAAACGGTTGCTGTAAAAAAGTTTTATTTACGTCGTATTTTAAGAATTTGGCCTTTGTATTATTTAATTGTGTTGCTCGGTTTTTTAGTGTTACCGAACGTTCATTTTTTGGATAATCCTTATCTCAATAAATTTCTCGATAATAATTTTACTCCCAATTTCGTACTTTACCTTTTATTTCTTCCAAATCTGGCTTTCTCCATTTTTGCTGCGGTTCCGCATATCGGACAAACCTGGTCGATTGGAGTGGAGGAGCAGTTTTACATATTGTGGCCTCTTATTGTTAAACATTCCAAAAACGTTTTGAAAGCACTCTTAATAGTAATTGGTGTATTAATCACATTAAAAGTAATTGTACTTGTTTTGTGTAAGCAAATGCCTGATAGCGCAGCGTTAAAAGTCATCAAGCCATTTTTAGCTATGACCAAAATGGAAAGTATGGCTATTGGAGGAATAGGAGCTTATTATTTGTTTACTGGAAACGAAAAAATAAAATGGCTACTGAATAATGTATTAATGATAGCCTCATTCATAGGAATAATTGTATTGGTATTTTTTACCCCTGATATTATTCAGGATGCTATTTATTTAGTATATTCGGTTTTGTTCTTAGTTATTATTCTGAATGTATCCTCTAATCCGAAGTCTATTATAAAACTCGAAAACAAAACTTTCAAAATACTTGGGAATATATCCTATGGTATTTACATGTATCATTTAATAGTTATCGCCTTTGTATTTGCTGGCTTAAAATATTTTGGCATGGAAATAAATGATAGCCTTGTTTCCCAAGTAATGGTGTACGGGTTAACTATTACTGGAACGATAGTTCTTTCTTTAATATCTTATACTTACTTCGAAAAATGGTTCCTGAACTTAAAACATAAGTTTACCGTTATAAAAAGCGGTAGTAACATTTAATTAACCGTTTTAACATTTTTACCCCCTCTTTTTTCACTAAAAAAAATACTTGTTTGTGTACTTTTATTAATTTAAATTTGGTTTATTATAAATAACCTGCAAAAAAGCAATCAGGTATTGAACTAAATTAAAATTATGAAAACTGAAATTATTACCAAACTGGAAGAGTTGCTGAATAAATCAGCAAGTGAAGCTGCTAACGATGTGCGCACTCTGCAAAAAGAGTATCAAAAGCAATGGACGAGCGAATTCGAACAAGCCAAACAAGCCTTTGTTGACGAGGGTGGAAAAGCAAAAGAGTTTGTTTACGAAAAGCACGTAGACGATAAAAAAATCGCGGAACTATTCGAAAAACATCTTAAACTTAAAAAAGAGGAAGATGATAAAGTAAATCGCGAACAACATAAAAATCTCATCATTCGTCAGGAAATTGTTGCCAAAATCAATGATTTGAGTCAAATGAGTTCAAATGTTGGCGCTGCTATTAAAATGTTACAGGAATTACAAACGCAATGGAAAGAAACCGGCGCAGTATCCTCTCATAAATACAAAGATTTGCAAAGTGAATATAGTAGAGTAGTAGAAAATTTCTATTACAACTTAAAAATATTCCGTGAGCTTCAAGAACACGATTTAAAAAAGAATTTCGAATTAAAACAGGAGTTATTGGTAAAAATTAAGGGTATTGTTTCTTTAGAAAACATAAAAGAAACAGAGCGTTTAATTAAAATTTATCGTAACGATTGGGAGGAAATTGGCCCTGTTCCCAATGAAAAATGGGATATTTTAAAAGGTGAATTCCGTAAAGCTTTAGATGAAGTATATGGAAAAATTAAAGCCTTCTATAATGCCGCAGAAGAACTAAAAGAAAATAATCTTCAAGCCAAAAAGAACCTTGTAGAAAAAGTAAAAACTTTATTGGCTGAATCTCTAGGTGGTAATGTTGGAAAATGGAACGAAACGACTAACAAACTAATCGAAGCACAAAACGAGTGGAAGACTATTGGTCGCACTACTCAAAAAGATAATGATGTAGTTTGGGGTGAATTCAGAACCACTTGCGATGAATTCTTTAATAAGAAAAAAGAATATTTTAATGTGGTTCATGAAAAGCAAGGCGAAGTAAAGAAAGCCAAAATGGAATTGATTGAGAAGGCAGAAGCACTTCAAAGCAGTACCGATTGGCAAAAAACATCTCAGGATTTAATTCGTATACAGGATGCTTGGAAAAAACAGCATTTAATTAATGAACGTGAAGAAGGAAAATTATTTTTCCGTTTCCGTAAAGCGTGTAATGCGTTTTTTGATGCTAAGAAAGCACATCAAGAAGCATTGGGCGCTTCTTTAGAGGGAAATGTAAAGGGAAAAGAAGAAATTGTTGAGCGAATCAACGCATTTGTGATGAGAGATGATATTGCTGAAAATGTTAAACAATTAAAGCAGTTCTCAACTGATTGGAATGCTGGCGGACAAATTCCGTTTAAAGACCGTAAGCGTTTAAATGAGATTTTCTTTAATAAATTAGATGAATTGTATGAAAAATTGAACCTTGACAAAGGGGAAAAAGTAATGTTGCAATTTAAAAATAAATTGGAGCGTTTGTTGCTAGCTGAAAATGCAAGTGAATTATTGCAACGTGAAGCTGATTATTTCAAGAAGCAAATTGAGGAGATTCAAAGTAATATCAAAACTTACGAAAACAACATGGGATTCTTTAAAAATGCCAAAAAGGATAACCCTCTTTTGAAGGAAGTAAACGAAAAAATGGATGACGCTAAGCAAAAAATAGCTGATTTTACAGCGAAACGAAAAATAGTGGTTGAGGAAATGAATAAACTCAGAAACGCAACCGAAAAAAAACCTGAGATTGCTTAATTCTTCAATAAATCTAAATAATAGAAGCCCTTAATTGGGCTTTTTTTATTTTGTAGCTCTGCCAATCCGTAATCCCGATAGCTATCGGGACTATGGCTTAAAAGATTTAATATCAAAAATAAACCGTTCATAAAAATTAAGTAAAAACACTAAATTCTAATGTACCTTTAGGCTCATATTATGGAACCTATTTTAGAAATACGTAACGTTACCAAGCGTTATTCTAATCATACCGCAGTAGATGATGTAAGTATTACGGTTCCAAAACAATCTATTTATGGCTTACTCGGACCAAATGGTGCCGGTAAAACTTCTTTAATACGCATTATCAATCAAATTACAGCACCGGATAGTGGAGAAATATTATTTAATGGAGAACGTTTAAACCCAAAGCACGTTGAAAGTATTGGGTATTTACCTGAGGAACGCGGTCTGTATAAAAAAATGCCGGTTGGTGAACAAGCAATGTACCTCGCTAGATTAAAAGGGTTATCGAAAGCTGAAGCAAAAAAGCGATTAAAATATTGGTTCGAAAAATTCGAAATGCAAACGTGGTGGAATAAAAAAATTGACGAACTCAGTAAAGGAATGCAGCAAAAAGTTCAATTTATCGTTACTGTTTTACATGAACCACAATTATTAATTTTAGATGAACCTTTTAGTGGTTTTGATCCAATAAATGCTCAATTAATTCGCAATGAAATTTTAGAATTGCGTAAAAAAGGGGCTACCATTATTTTTTCAACCCATAATATGGGAAGCGTAGAAGAGTTATGTGATCATATTACTCTTATGAATAAATCTCAAAAAATATTGGATGGTTCAGTAAAGGAGATACGTAAATCCAATAAGAAAAATATTTTTAGAGTTTCGTTTAAAGGAAATTTAATGGGATTCACTAATGCGTTATGGACAGGGGCCGAATTATTAGATAAAGGAATAGTTGAAGATGAAGACAATGTGAATTGGGCTTTAATTAAAATTGCTTCCGGAATGAAATCAAGCGAACTCTTACAGCAATTATTACCGGTTGTTGAATTAGTTTCATTTAATGAAGTCATTCCAAGTATGAATGATATTTTTATTTCGAAAGTAAATGAAGAAAATAATGTTTTAGGCACTCAAAGTAATTTTACCGAGTAACAATGGGAAAAATAGGATTAATAATTCACCGCGAAATAATGGCTAAACTGCGAAGTAAAACCTTTATTATCATGACTTTCTTGGCGCCTGTTTTAGTAGCCGGTTTTTTTGCTGTTGTTATTTGGATGAGCATGAATGATAAAGCCGACCAGAATATTTTGGTTATTGATGAGACAGAATTTTTTAAAGATAAATTATCGGGTAACGATTATATTTCGTTTTCATTTACTTCAAAAACTTTAGATCAATCATTAGATGGTTTTTATGAGTCGGATAAAACCTGTTTACTTTACATCCCACATAATTTATTAGAAGGAGCAGGAGGGGCGGTAAAAATATTTTATAAAAAAGCGCCGGGCTTCGCTATTCAAACTGATATTAGAAATCAAGTTGAAAAAATATTGTATGAGCATAAATTAAAAGCCAATAATATTGATCCACAAGTGATTCATAATGCAAAACAATCTGTAAAATTAATAACTGAAAAAGTAAATGAAAAAGGTGAGCATGCTGAACAGAGCACTGGTTTCGTTAGCATATTTGGTTTTTTAAGTGGGGCTGTTATGTTTATGTTTATTTTATTGTATGGGATGATGGTCTTCAGAAGTGTGATGGAA
>JAYTSW010000007.1:0-2921 GCA_043745425.1 Sphingobacteriaceae bacterium
ATTGTCCGCCCGCCTCAGGCATCATCCCTGCTAATTCGCCATAACTCAAAGCGGCAAATAAGGTAATTATCCCTGATAATACCCAACATAGTAATAGCCATATTGGTGAACCCAGACTACGACTCATATCAGCACTAACAATAAAAATACCCGAGCCAATCATTGAGCCCGATACCAACATTACGGTATCAAATAAATTTAGGGTACGTTGTGGGTTATTCATTAAACAAGTTTAAATTTGCGTACCTAAAGAAAGTATTTAAATTTTAGTTCTCAAAATTATTAATGAAATAAACATAATTGCCATAAATAGACCAAAAAATCCGATTTGGTTATTTCATGTGGCAATTAAAAACAATGATTAGCACATGAAAATTATAGGCGACAGAGTAAGTATTTTAGAAAAAGACAATGTGTTCAGCCTTGTTATTTTACCAACTACCGATAAAAAAAAATTAATGATATTATTTTTATGGCTAATGGCTTGGACTATTTGCGGGCTAATAGTATTTGCTAATTACTTCAATATCACCAACCGCGATGCGAAAATTTTTATCGTTGTGTACCTTTCTTTTTGGGCCTATTTCGAATATAAAATAGCAAGAGCATATACCTGGAAAAAATTTGGAAAAGAAAAGTTATGGATTAAGAAAGGGAAACTTCAATATCAACGTGAAGTATCGGGTAGAGGTAAAATAAAAGAATTTGATTTGGAATTAGTGAATGGTTTGGAATTAATTGAAATGAGTCCAACAAGTTTTGCCGATAATATTAATCAAAGTTTCTGGATTAAGGGAGGCGAGCGCCTCGAATTTCAATGCCAAACTAAAATCGTACGTTTTGGTATGCAGTTAAGCGATGCTGAAGCAATGGATGTTTATAAAGCACTTAAGAATTTTTTGAGCAGGTAACTCACCACTTCACTGTATCACAAACTCACCACACGGCAGGACCAAATTTCTTACTCCATTTCGATTTAGGAAATATATCGTAATACAATTGATCGGCCCAGAATAAAATTTTAAAAGCATAAGTGGGCGAATTAAATCTCTCACCTACATATTTATTATTTTTTAAGACAAATCTGTAGCCAACATCAGCGCCTAAACCAAACCATTTAAAAATTTTAAATTGAGTGGCGATTCCCGGCTCATACAACATCAAAAAATATTTTTTATTTGAATTTAAATTGTAAGATTTTTGATATTGAAACCACGAAGCGCCAAAACCTGTTTGTATGGGAACGCTAACCTGCCAGCGCTGGGTTTTATAAAAAACAAAATCTGCATACAAGCAAATATAGCCTAAACGTAAATATTTTGGTGTGGATACAAGAACATTGTATTCGTTCGGAAGATATTCATTTTGCACAATATTACTTTTTAACCAACTTACTCCTCCACCAAAGCGCAATTTTCTTCTGAATGAAACACCGACGCGAAAACCGGTTATACCCGCAAAATCATTATCAATAAACGAATAACGCGATTCGAGGCGTAAATCAATAGAGGATTTACTTTTTATAATAGCTTTAAGACTATCCAAAAGCTGCGCATTAGCTTTAAAGAAAAAAGTAAAAAGCACGAAGGATAAAAGAATATGCTTGCTAAATTTCACTCTATAAAATTAAAGGCTAAAACAATGTTTATAATTATATAACGGATAATTGTATTAACAATACGGTTGTTGTAATTTTAGTACCCGAATGGCCAACTCCTTCCTCGATACTCCAATAGAATACCTTAAAGGGATTGGTCCGCAACGCGCTGAAGTGTTAAAAAGTGAGCTGGGTTTATTTTTGTTTCGTGATCTTTTAACACATTACCCATTCCGGTATGTTGACAGAACCAAATTTCAGAGTGTAAATGAAATTAATGAAGAGATGCCTTATGTTCAGTTGCGAGGTGTAATTGAAAGTTTAACAACAGTTGGCGTTAAACGAGGAGAACGATTAGTCGCGATATTCAGAGATGGAAGTGGAACTATAGAATTAGTTTGGTTTCAGGGACACAAATGGATGGCGGATAAATTAAAAACACAAACTGAATATATTGTATTTGGAAAGCCAGCTTTATTTGGAAGAAAATTTAATCTCGCACATCCCGAAATTGAATTAGCAAGTGCGGTTGATATGAATTTGAAATCTGCTTTTCAATCTGTGTATTCATCAACAGAAAAATTAAAAGCAAAGGGTTTTGATAGTGAAGGGTTGAGGAGATTGATGCGCCAATTAGTTTCACAAATAAATTCAACTAGTATAGAAGAAAATTTATCAGACGAATTATTGTCCGATTTTAAATTATTACCAAAATGGGAAGCGATGAAACAAATTCATTTTCCCGACAGTAATATTTTATTGCAGAAAGCAGAGTATAGATTAAAATTTGAAGAATTATTTTTTATTCAATTAAAATTATTGCGTTTACATCACATCAATGTAAAAACGGTTCCGGGTGCTGTGTTTAGTAAAGTGGGGGATAATTTTAATGATTTTTATAATAAACACTTGCCATTTCAATTAACTGGCGCGCAAAAACGTGTGGTAAAAGAAATTCGTACTGATATGGGCAGCGGACATCAAATGAATCGTTTGTTGCAAGGCGATGTTGGTAGTGGGAAAACTTTAGTAGCGGTATTGAGTATGTTGTTAGCAATTGATAATGGTTACCAGTCTTGTATTATGGCGCCAACAGAAATTTTAGCGAATCAACATTTTGTTACTATAAGTGAATTGTTAGCGAAGCTTGGAACAAAAATTGCTTTGCTTACGGGCTCTTCTACAACGAAAGAAAGAAAAAAAATACATGCAGAATTAGAAAGCGGCGAATTGAAAATATTAATTGGCACGCACGCTTTGATTGAAGATAAAGTAAAATTTTTAAACTTGGGCTTGGTTGTTATTGATGAACAACATCGTTTTG
>JAYTSW010000008.1:0-2914 GCA_043745425.1 Sphingobacteriaceae bacterium
ATCCGTTGACCCGTACTAGAATTATATTTTTCTATAAAACCATCTGTTGTACCACCACCATAAGTTGTTTGATGTGCCAGAGGTGTAGTCATTGTAAAAAAATTTGGAGTACTTGTTTCTCCACACAAATAAACATTTGCTGCAGAAGTATCAAAGGCTATTGCATTACCGTAATCATAACTAAAATCTCCACAATAGGTTCCCCAAAGCCTTGTTCCGCCGGTTGTAAATTTTGCCAGGAAAGCATCAATTCCTCCATAACCAACAGGGTCTTGTGTTCCCGGGGTGGCTATCAAAGTTGAATTATATGAACCTGTAATTCCCGTAATAAAAATATTATCGAATTTATCTATAGCACATGCGAAGCCCTGATCATCTCCAACGTCTCCGTAAAAAGTACCCCATTGACGCACACCGCTTGTATTTAATTTAACAAGATACGCATCCCAAATTCCCATGTAAGTTGGCTGTTGTGACCCCAGAGTGGCAATCACAGTTCCGGTAACCGAGCCTCCTGCTCTACCAGTAAAATAAACATTCCCTGATTTATCAGTACAAACACCGTTAACATAAGTAGAACCTGCACCATAATATGTTCCCCATAAACGACTACCTGTACTCGTAAATTTAGTTACGAAGCCATTTATTGTACCTGAAAAAGAAGTCTTGTGAGCACCTACTGTTGCAATGTTATTATTTGATTCGGTATCACCAACCAGATACACATTGCCAGAAGCATCTTCATAACATCCATTGCCCCACTCTTGAATTGAACCACCATAGAAAGTTGCCCAGTCGCGGACCATTGGATCAATTGTAAAAGATTCATTCGGATCAATTTTTTTAATTTCAAATGAAATAATATTTCCGTCAACGACCCATTTAGAAGGTAAAATTCTATTGCCTTGAATAACAACCGGTACAGCTTCTATAATTTCACCTAACGGAGTTTTAATAACCAATTCATTATTCAAATTAACAAACATGCTTTCTGCGCCATCTACTTTTAATTGTATTTGTTTATAATCAGAATGAGGCTGAACAATATAATCATACTTTAAACCACCATTCTTGCTATAATAATGAAGATCAATTCCTGAATAAATTTTTTTATACGTTATACCTAAATAGCTTTTTACATTCGTAACTCCATTCGGACAAGAAGATGAATAATAATTATCATAATCAGGAAGGCTGTTATCTTTTTTAATAATTGAAGTTTCATTTGCATTAAGCCATTCTATATCCAAACGGTAAATTTCGATTTGATCAGCAATTTTTCTTTTTTCTGAATTTCTAAATTTTGCATTTGTTTCTTCTTTCCATTTAGTTACTTTTTGCATCTGGTATGATATCCCATTATTTTTTAAATAATAATCCAAATGTCCGGCATTACCGTAAAATAAAACATCAGTTCTTGGTTTGTAGTTTTGATCGCTTACCTGACCTTTATTTTCTTTGAAAACACAGTTTGAAGGGTTTGAATTTTTTTTTAAATCAGCCTTAGTTGTGAAGGAGATAAAAAACAACAGAATAAATAGCAGTTTTAAAACTTTCATGTGTAAAAATTAGATATCTTAAAGTTATTGTTTTTTTGTTGATTTTACAAAAAAGCCTGACACATAAATCGCAATAATATAGTTTACAACCCCTTTATGCCAAAGAAAACAACTGAATACAGCCTGCTTCCCTTGTTTAGAAAATACATTAATGAAATTAAAAAGGGCAAACACATTCAAAAGAATGGTAAAAGAATCAGAACCGGGAGCATCGAAAATTATTTGTATACAGAAAAACTGTTACACAATTTCTGTGCGGAAAAAAATTTCGCTCTCAGAATAAGGATCATAAATATTCAAAAGAAATCGGAATTTGAAGCTGAGAAAAAATATTGGAAAAGTTTTTATACTTCGTTCACCAATTATTTGTACGATGATTTGGGACATTATGATAATTATGTGGGTTCGGTAATTAAACTTATTAGGGCCTTTTTTAATTATCTATACCCCGAAAAAGGCATAAATACCGGTACATTTCATAAAAATTTCTTCGTTCCATCTGAGGAAATACAAATAATTGTTCTATCGCCGGAAAGACTTAATTTTTTAATTTATTCGAAAGAATTAGAAAATAAATTACCTGCAAATTTAAAGCCAGTTAAAGATGTATTTATTTTGGGATGTTCGGTGGCTTTACGGTTTTCTGACCTAATGGCTTTAACAAAAACCAATTTAGAAACGATAAACAATAGATCATACTTAAATGTTCAATCAAAAAAAACACAAACTTTTACAAGGGTTAAATTGCCGGATTATGCCATAAATATTTTAAATAAATATAAAAACGATCCTAAAAAAAGATTAATCCCTGAGTTTAATAAGACAGTGCTTAACAAAAAAATAAAAAAACTGATGGAGATTGCAGGATGGACTGAGCCATTTAATAAGACCCGATTAAGAAGAGGGATGCCAATTAAAATTTATAAAGAAACTAAAAGCAAAGAAGAGTTTAGATTTTGCGATATGATCACGACACATACCATGAGGCGAACTGCTATTACAACAATGTTAAGTTTGGGAATGAACGAACAAATGGTACGAAAGATTTCAGGACATGCCTCCGGCAGTAAAGAGTTTTACAGATATGTTTCTTTCGCTCAAAATTACATTGATAATGAGATCGATCAAATGCACGAAAAACTCGAAAAAAAACAGCTTGAAATGGTCTGAAAAAACGGTGAAATTAGATCTTTTTGGTTAATTTTGTTACTGAATAAGTTCTTTGAATAATAGAATGGTTAAGGCTTAGAGAGCTTTTGATTACTATGCATTCGGGATGGTGATGCCGGGCAGATCTGCGGCCATCGGAAGCGCCTCTTACCGCTATGGTATGAATGGCCAGGAAAAAGAAAACG
>JAYTSW010000009.1:0-10799 GCA_043745425.1 Sphingobacteriaceae bacterium
GCGCACACGAACATCCAACGCAAGCCCTACTCGATGCTTTCTCGATGCAAGAAAAACTAGGCGACTTAAAAGGAAAAAAGATTGTAATCGTTGGTGACATTTTACACTCTCGTGTTGCGCTCTCAAATATTTTCTGCTTACAAAAACTCGGCGCAAAAGTAAAAGTTTGTGGTCCGGCTACTTTAATACCAAAATACATTACCTCTCTCGGTGTAGAAGTAGAAACAGATTTAAGGAAAGCTTTAGAATGGTGTGATGTAGCAAACATGTTACGCATACAACTCGAGCGACAAGATATCCGATACATCCCTACTCTTCGTGAATACTCAATGTTGTATGGTGTAAATAAAGAATTACTCGATAGCATTAAAAAGAAAATCATCATTATGCATCCGGGCCCAATCAATCGCGGTGTAGAAATTACAAGTGATGTTGCAGATTCAGATCAATCGATAATCCTAGAACAAGTAGAAAACGGAGTAGCTGTGAGAATGGCTGTGATGTTTTTACTGGCAGGAAGACAGGGAGAGTAAAATAATTTTTATTTGGGGCTTACCTTCGGTCCGGGCTGCTACAGGCTCCGCTATCGCTACGGTTTTTTGCTACGCAAAAGAACTAAACCTTCCGCATCCCTAAGCCAATTTCATTTAATGAAAATCCCTCTACCTTACTTTCTAAACGCCACGCTATAAGGATCTGAAGAAATTTCTGTTTGTTTTGGTTTAAGTGTGAATGTATTTAAATCGATAAAACTTACAAATCCATTTCTTCCTGCGCAAACCGAAGTGTGATGTGGCGGCGGTCCGCTCGATAAAATATTTCTGCTAGCAACGTAAACCAAACCATTACTTTCATCAACAGCAATTCCGTGAGGCATAGAACCGACTTGAATACGCATTTCACTAAATGTAGTTAAATCAATCCTTGAAACACTTCCATGAAATCCAGGAAAACTGGTTACATCTTCCATGCAGGCTACAAATAATTTATTTTTCGCGGGTGAAATTGACATTTCAACAGGATACGTACCTACATTTATTGTTTTAATTACAGTTCCCATTGAAATATTATACACCCGAACCTCATTACTACCAATACAACTAATATAAAAATTTAATTTATCAGGGGATATTAAAATATCATGCGGATTAAGTGAACTTGCAGTTGAAGGCGGAAAACCTGGCTGAATACTTATAGTTTGAGTTGTAGCTAAAGAAGTATCTATTTTCATTATGTAATTTCCGGTTTGTCCGGTTACATACAAAGTATCATTCGTACCATTCAGAGCAACACCATGCGGAAAAAAGTATCCGCCATAATTATTTATCACTTTCATTTGCGTTAAATCTACTGAAGCAATACGTCCGTTACTCACCCAGGATACACAATACCCTCGTGCACCATCGCTACTTATTACTAAAGTATTCCAATCGAAGTATAAACCTAAATTCGCTTCTCCAACCAAAACATCATCACTGCAACGGTATTTTTGCATAATGTTTGCATTAACAAACACCACATACCAATATTGTCCATCAGGCGAAACTTTTACCATGTGTGGCACTTCAATTGCATTGGGATCTTTTCCCACAGTAACAAAACGCATTGGTAATTGTGTTTCCGCATCGAAAACGGTAACCACATCACAACCTTGATTGGTGACATAAACTTTTTTGCGTGCTGGATTATCTGCCCATTTAATATTTCCATTCAAATCAGGTGCGCCATCATTGATCCAATTTTTTACAGCCATTACTTCTTCTTTACTTAAAACAGAACGGTTGTAAGGCATACTTGGATAGTTAATAGCACCCAACTCAGGATAGCTATTAATAAAATAACATAAAGAAGAAAAATCACTTCGAAAAGGAATTACAGGAGAGCCGGCATTACTTCCATTAAACATAGTTTCCCATGTGGTTAAATCCAAACCCGCTGCTGCCAAATAACTGGTTGAATTATGACAACCTGAAGTAGCACATTTTAAAACCATTATTTTACCGATTTCATTCGGATAACCGCCGTAATTAGCCAATCCTTTGTCTTTTTTACAATCAGATAAAAAAAAAGCGCCAAATAATAATATTATAATGTAAATACTGTACCGCATTACTGAATAATGATTTTTTTAGAGAATGATTTAGATATTTTGTTTGCCGTACTTGTAATTTTAATTACGTATAAACCTTGTTCCAAATTTTCACAATTTATTTTTATGGAATTTGAAAATGTATTTTGAACTAGAATTTTCTTTCCGATTATATCATACAATTCAATACTTAATTTTTCTGTGAAATTATTCACTGACTTTATTTCCAAATAATCATTTGCAGGGTTCGGATAAACCAGAATTTCATTTTCTAAATCTTTGAACTCATTAATACCGGGAGTTATTTTTGAAGAATAGTAAGATAATCCACCTGCATAATTTCCAATTATCAAATCGCGTTTACCGTCGCCGTTAATATCAATGTATTGTAGACTACTTTTAGGCCCATCGTTAATTTTATTGACGTTGGTATCAAGGCGATTAAAATTACCTGTTAAATTTCCGTCAATGTTGTCATAATAAAAAATTCTACCACTTATGCTCCCGCATAATAATTTATAAGAACCAGCAACATCATACATAAACGGAGCGCAACTGCCGTCTGTTGAATATAAACCTGGATCACCTTTTACATTTACGTTTCCAAAGGTATTTGTAATTAAAGAAAATGTTGGAGCGGTAGTTGTTCCAGTGTTTTTATAATATGTTAAACGTCCGCTTCTTATACCAATTAATAAATCCAAAAGGCCATCACGGTTTACATCTATCACTTGAGGATACGGTGCGCTTGCAACAGTAATTCCAAAATAATTATAATGAAAAATTGAAAAATTACATGGGTTACTCATGCCAGCTGTGTTTTCTAACCAATGTATTTTTCCAAAATAATCTCCAATAATTAAATCCTGATCGCCATCGCCATCAATATCTCCTGGAGCAGGAACAACACCGCTTAAAGTAAATGAAGTTACAAAGGCAGAAAAGTTAGCAAAGTCTTTTGTCATTAATGAAAAACTTGGTTGTGACAAAGTTCCTGTATTACGATAATAAGCAAGCTTTGAAACATTTGTATTCACTGTGTAATAACCATGATTACCTATAATTAAATCTAACAAACCATCGGCATCCACATCTAATAAAGCAGGGTAAGCTCCTTCGCCCAATTCAATCATTTCATCCTGTAAAAAATTATTTTTCACAAACTGAAAATTTACAGTTGGGGTAGTACTTGTATTTTGATAATACCAAACACTTGTATTGTTTTGGCTGTTGGAAGTATTCGGACTAGCTACTAAATCTTTTTTTCCATCGTTATTAATATCGAGATTATAAGTACATGGAAATTGATTCATCTTTATAACTTGAGTAGATGCTTTGTTCGGATAATTTGGATATAATTTAGTGGTATCGATAATATGCGCATTTGAAATTGTGCCACCATTTTCGCAATAATGTAAAGTGGAACACGAAATATCTCCCAAAATTAAATCTTTATCTCCATCACCATCTCTGTCCATACACATTAAACATGAACCAGAGTGATACACTTTTAATGGTGATTCGCTATTGTGTGGATTACCTATAAACTGATTAAGACTTACCAAACAACTATTTTCACTGATATCACCCCAAGTGTATTCATTTAATTCATACTTCAAGCTATCAGGGATTCCGTACGTTTCCATACTAAGATTTTTATGATACTCCATATTAAATCCTGAAGAGCTAAATGTGAGAATATCCAAATCCCCATCATTATCAATATCAGAAAAACCAGGAATAGAAACAGGACTGGAATAAATTTGCGTATATAATGGCGAACTTGTTGGTGTAACATTCGACATAATTTCTTTCTTCGCTAATTGAAAAGAAAGATTCCCGGCAACAGAAGTATTACGAAACGCTTTAATTGCGCCAAGTGTATAAGTAAACAAATCTGCTTTGCCATCATTATTATAATCGAAAAAAATAGCCCATTGCTGAACAGCAGGAAAGTTGGCTGAGTATTGTCCGTCGTAAACATAATTAACCTGCCCTACTCCACCTTTATTAATAAAACATCTGAAAATTCCATAAGCGAATAAATCTACTTTATCAAATAATACTAAATCCAGTTTGCCATCCATGTTCAAATCCACAGGCGATACAGAACAAAAATTTAAACCACCAGCCCAGGCTGATTTTAAAACGTTTCCACCCTCAATAACAGTAATAGTATCTCGACCGATTGGCAATTGCGCTTCAGCAATTCCGCAGGTGAATAAAAAAACAAAGAGTATGTAGTTCAGTTTTTTCACTATTCAATAATTATTTTTTTGTTTATAATGTGTTTGTCAACTTTGCAACGCAAGAAATAAATTCCGGAAGATAAATTTTTCAGGTTAATTTCAGTTTGTTGTTCTTTTGTTTCTTGTTGAAGAATTTTTTCTCCAATTACTGAATACAGTTCTATACTAACATTATCATTAACTATATTATTTTGCAAACTCAGATAAATAATTTCATCTGCAGGATTTGGAAAAATATTTACTGAAGGAATATTATTCATTTCTTCAACTCTTGTACATAAATTAACAATAACGATGGATGAATCGGAAGTGCCGTTGCATCCATTCAAATCAGTTACAGTAATTGCGTAATAAAAAGTTCCTGCAACAGAACTAGCAGTTGTTGTCAATGGATTTGATGAAGCGCCTGTATTCCATAAATAAGAAGCGAAACCACTTGATGCGGTAAATGTATAAGTAGTATTCACACAAGTTGTCATTGTTCCTATTGGAGAAGCTGTTGGCTCTGGAGCTATACAAAACTTTGCCAAGTAAGCATCTGCATTTCCTGAATAATTTGGCTGATGAGAACCCGGTGTTGAAATAGAAACAGTACTTGACGTTTCTCCACAAATATAAATCTTATTTAAATTATCAATCGCGATGCCATTGGCATTATCGTTATCCGGTCCGCCAAAATAAGTGCCCAACTTTCTAATTCCCGAAGAATTGAATTTTGCAAAGAAGGCATCATAAAAATTAATTGCCCCAATGCTCATTTGAAACGCACCAGCCGAACTCATTGCATTTGTACTAAGGGTTTGTCCACCCACCAAAATATTTTTATTTGCATCTAATACTAAAGAAGTAATATAATCCACATCATTTCCACCATAATAGGTTGCCCACAAACGACTGCCAGCCGAAGTAAATGCGGCGATAAATGCATCATCTGCGCTTCCTATTGTTGTTTGATAAGCGCTTGCGCTTGCAATATTATTAGTACTGGTTGTATTTGCACCAATATAAATATTGCCTGTGCTTAAATCTGTTTTTATGGCCGTACCCTTTTCATCGCCATTACCTCCATAATAAGTGGCCCAAATTAAATTAACACCAGTAGGATCAAACTTTGCTATAAACGCATCATTTGAGCCTCCATTATTCATTTGAAAAGAGCTGCCTGCTGCTATTCCAAAAAGACTGGTTGTAAATCCTGTCACATAAATATTATTGGTAGCATCAGAAGTAATTCCATAGGCTTCATCAGCACCGGTATCACCATAATAAGTGCCCCACTGCCGCACACCGTTAGTATTAAATTTAGTAATAAACACATCATAATTTAAACCGTAAACAGTTGCATATGCTCCACCAGTTGCAATTGCCGTTGCGCTTTCTGTATGACCTGTAATTATTATATCACCATTTGTATCCACGGTAACGGCTGCAGAGATATCATGAAGAGTGCCGCCCATATAGGTTGACCATAATCTCTGTCCTGTATTATCGAACTTTACCAGTATTGCGTCATCAATTCCACCCCCATAAGTTGTTTGATGTGCACTTCCACTCGCCACATTTGAAGTGCTTCCTGTATCACCGGTTGCAAAAACAATTCCTGAAGGCATTACATGGACAGCGTAAAAAACATCAAAACTAGAACCGCCGAAGTAAGTACCCCAGAGTTGAACGCCGCTTGAATTAAATTTGGAAAGAAAAGCATCAAAACTTCCTGTTAATGTAGATTGATAAACGCCTGATGTAGCAATATTAGTTGTACTTAAAGAATAACCTGCTATGTAAACATTATTAGAAGCGTCCACTCCGTTAGAGGTACAGTACTCTAAAGCACTTCCGCCAAAATAAGTGCCCCATATACGATTAGTGGATGGGTCGATGATAAGTGTTTTGTTAGTATCATAATCCGAAGAAAAAGAAATAATATTATTTTGTAATTTAAAATCTACTTTATTGTTTTTAGTTGGCGATGAAGTATAATAACTAAAGGGAATACTCTCTTCAATATCCCCCAAAGTTGTTTTAAAGCTTATCGAGCCATTATTAGTTTGTTTAATATCTGAGGCGCCGATACATAAAAACTTTACATCATTAATGTTTGCGCCAGGATTTAATATGATATTATATTTTAGTGATTCATTTTCAGCTAAAATAAATTCGATGTCAATGTTTTTATAAATATTTTTATAAATGATTTTAGAGTATGAATTAATGCCATACACTTCTTTACCACCTACAACATAATTTAATACTAAGTCTTGTTTTTCTTCCTTCAAAATCTGCACTGAATGATTCGCATTCATAAAATTAATATCCACTCTGTGCGTATTTATAAATGTATTCGATAACAATTCAGGGCGATCACTCAATTTAGTTTTTGGATTTAATTCAGGTAGATTATTGATTTTAAATAATTCATAAGAATACCCCGATTTACGTAATTGAATTTTGACACCTTTTCCTGAATACATAAAAAGCACATCATTATTTAATTCGAAATTTTGATTTAATATTTGTCCTTTATTTTCAATAAAAGCAATTGGACGTGTATTAAAACCAGAAGCAACTGCATTAAAACTTATAAGGAATAAAAATAAACCAAAGTATAGCAATAAGTTGTTTTTACAGGTCAATTTCATAAGACAATGAGGCCAATTCTATTCTCTCAAATATACTCAAAATCAGTTTAAATACCGATTGCATGAAGCTCTTTTTACCCAATTTTTTTGTGCTTTGGGTGAATTGATAAAAAAAACGAGTGGATATGAATTATTAATGTATAAGCAATATCAATGGTTAGAAGAAAATAAAATAATATTGTATTATGAAAACAAACTCAAATTCCCTGAAGAAAAATTTATTAAATGGCTGTAAAAAAGCCGGTATTTTCTTCACTCTTTTATTACTATCATTCAATCAGTCAAAGGCCTGTTCCCCTCTTAATGTCCCAACATTGAATAGTCAGGCTGTAGTAGGTAGCTTTTTAAACCTCACTTGGTCAAGTAATACTACATATAACTGTACTTATTCGATACAAGTTGAAATTGCTTGCAGCGTCGCCAAGTTTACGGGTGTTGCTCCATTTTATACTAATGCAGGCGTAACTAAAACATCAACTACACCATATCCTTATCCGGGTACACAAGCCATAAATATTTCTTCTTTATGTCCTGGAACAACGTATTTTTTTCGTGCAAGAGAAGTTTATGGTGGATTTACTTTTAGTGGTTGGACTGCAAATTTTTCATTTACCACACCAGGAACTTTTGTTCCTCCAACAGGCACTATCATCGCATCACCTCCAACTATCTTAGCTTGTCCAGCAGGAAATTCACAGCTTTCATTCAACTGTAGTAACTGCTGCGGCTCACCTCCTTATAATTATACTTGGACGCCTGCGGCAAGTTTAAGTTGTTCAACTTGCGCGAGTCCGATTGCTACGCCAAGTGTTACTACTATATATACTTTAAATATGAATGGCGGTAAATTAGGTTGCTGGACTATTACCAATACTGTTCAGGTAACGGTTATCAACACTCCTCCAGTTGTTGGTATAGCTGCCGTTACACCCGGAACTATGTGCGCCGGAAATACAGCTACATTATCTATAACCACTTATTCAGGATCGATTCAATGGCAATCAGGACCAACAGCCACGGGTCCGTGGACCAATTTAGTCGGTGCTACATCAGGAACATTTGTAACCGCTCCATTAACAGCCACAACTTTTTTTCAGGCATATATAACTGGATGTGGAGGGCCTCTAACTTCTAATGTTGTTAGTGTTATTGTAAATCCTACACCAACTGTTACTGTAAATTCAACTTCGATTTGTGCGGGATCAACTGCAAATTTAATAGCTAACGGTGCTACAAGTTATGTTTGGTCGGCAGGTGCAAATTCAACGGGCGTTAATACTGCAAGTATGAATCCGATGACAACAACAAGTTATACCGTTACTGGTACAACTGCAGGATGTACTGGAAGTGCTGTAGCAACTGTTACTGTAAATCCAATGCCTGTTCCTACTGCAACCAACAACGGACCAATTTGTACAGGCGGTGCTTTAAATTTAAGTTCAACAGGTGGTGGTACTTATTCTTGGACCGGGCCTTCATCTTTTGTTTCTGCTTCACAAAATCCTGTTATAAATCCAGCAGCACTTAGTAATGCCGGTAATTATATTGTAACAGTTAATTTAGCAGGATGTACTGCAACAGCTCAAACCAACGTTTCAGTATTTACGCCAACAGCTTCAGCTAGTAATACAGGCCCTTATTGCGCAGGTGCTACTGTTCAATTAAGCAGCTCTATTGGTGCAGGGTATACTTGGACTGGTCCTGGTTTCGGTTCAGCATTACAAAATCCAACTATTCCAAATTCAACTGCTGCTGCAACTGGAGTTTATACAGTCGTAATTAATTTAGGTTCTTGTACAGCAATGGCAACAACATCTGTTACTGTGTATGCTTCACCTACTCCAATAGCTTCAAATAACTCTCCCGTTTGCAAAGGCTTTCCAATTAATTTTACTGGTACGAGTGGTGTAGGATGTGTTTGGTCAGGACCAGGGTTTTCAAGCAATCAGCAAAATCCAACAATAGCTGTTTCAACAATGGCAAATAACGGAACTTATACTTTAGTAATAACTGATCCAAACAATTGCACCAACACAATTACAACTAATGTTATTGTAAATCCTTTACCGATTGTTTCTGCAAGCGGCGCAACGGTTTGTGAAGGCACATCAACAGTAATTACTTCTAGCGGCGGAACTTCATATTCTTGGAGCGGACCTGCTGGTTATACTTCAAATGTTCAAAATCCTGTTTTCCCAAATGCTATTCCTGCTAACTCAGGTGTATATTCAGTTTTAGTAACTGATGCTAATACTTGTACTAACACTGCAGTTGCTAATTTATTGGTTAATCCTGCTCCTGTTGCCAACATTCAAACTAACAGTCCTATTTGTATTAATCATGTTTTAAGTTTAAATGGCACTGGTGGTGTTTCGTATGCATGGAGCGGACCAAACGGATTCTTCGCTTCAGTTCAATCGCCTAGTATAATGGCTAACACTGTTAATTATACTGGAAATTATGCTTTAACTGTTACTGACGCTAAGGGTTGTACAGCGTCTACTTCTGCTCCTGCAATTGTAAATCCAATTCCTAACGTTACTATATCTGCAAGTAAAATAAACAGCTGTCCTCCTTTGTGTACCGATTTCAGTTTTGGTAGTACGTCACCTGTTGCATCTTATAATTGGACTTTAGGTAACGGTGTTTCTGGCAGCTCAAGTACTGTTCAAACTTGTTATAACACATCAGGAATTTATACTGTTAACGCTACTGTAACTGATATTTATGGGTGTAGCAATTCTACAACTTATACTGTAGAAGTATGGCCTAAACCTGTTGCTGATTTTAATTACTCTCCAATTAAACCAATTGAAATTATTGAGGAAGTTACTTTTACTGATGCATCACACTCAGCAAATATCGTTTCATGGAACTGGTATTTTATGAATACGGCACAATACACTTCAATTCTTCAAAATCCAAATTATACCTATCAGCAAGCAGGAGAATATCCAATTGCATTGATTGTAAAAAGCAATCACGGGTGTTCGGATACTTTAATAAAGAAAATAGTTGTTGGTGAAGATTACGGAATTTACGTACCAAATGCTTTCACTCCTAATGGTGATGGCGTAAATGATATCTTTCAGCCAAAAGGATTTGGAATTGTAAAATATGAATTAAATATTTTTGACCGTTGGGGAGAAAAAATTTTCTCGACTAAAACTTTTGAAGAAGGATGGAACGGAACAAAACAAGCAAAACACGATGTGAAATATGGCATTATTGAAGAAGGAACTTATACCTGGTTAATTAATGTTACCAACGTATTTGGTAAATCACATGAATTAAAAGGACATGTTACTTTAATGAAATAATTAATTAAATAAAATATTAAAAGCCCTGTGATGAAAGTCACGGGGTTTTTTATTGGACTCACCCCCAACCCCTCTCTAAAAAAATAGAGAGGGGAGTAGATTCGTTTCTTAAAAATATCCATCAGCGGAACTCTACATTTTGTTTTTCGTAAAAGCATCTATGAGTGCGGAAACGTGTGAAAGCCGCCATAAGAACCCGCATAAAAAAGAACAAATGCGCTGCGTGCATACAATGTAAAGGATGCAGGCCCGGTGAATGTAAAACGCGGTAATAAGGGACTTTTGCCTTCTGAAAAAGCGGAAGAAACTGATCTCAATACCTCGCTAGACCTCGGTACACCGAGGTATTGCATTCAGAAAAAGCGGAGAGAAGAGTGAAAATTGCTTATATTTATGTTGAAATGCGGGTTCGATTCCCGTACGGGCTACGTAGGACAGATTGCGTTTAAGAAATTAGTTATTCAACATTAGTATTTTTTCATGAGGACTATTGTATTCACAA
>JAYTSW010000010.1:0-2909 GCA_043745425.1 Sphingobacteriaceae bacterium
CTTCATTATACCAAATGTAGTAAATGCAGGTATAATTGTCAATACTTTAAATAAAAAAAACAAACAAGTAATTAACTAAAAATCAACACTTTGATTCAAAGAAAAAAAGGCGACATTCGTCGCCTTTAAATATAATTTAGTCTATAAAATTCTAGTTTTCTACTTGTGTGTCGCCAACGTAAACTCCGTTTTTGTACACAGCGATACGGCTTAGAATACCGTTATCGTCATAAATATAAGCCTTACCATCCATTAAACGATTGTCTTTGAATACACCGTCTTTGGTAATTTGTTTATTCTTGTTGTATAAAGTTGCTTGTCCATTAAGAATCATAGGACCTTTAGGTGTTACAGCTTCGTTTGGTTTTTCATCTTTTGAAATCACAACTTTCGGAGCATTATCAGCGGGCTCATCTGATTTTTTAACCAATGGTTTTTTAGGCTGAAATTCTTTTATAGAATTTACATCAACAGATCCGTCGTTAAAAGTCTTCTCAGCTTTCAGATCACCATTTTCATAAAATTCTTTTATAACACCAGCTTCTTTACCATTTGCAAAAGTACCTTCTACAGCAATTTGTCCGTTTTCATAAAAATATTTTTGGTTACCATCACGTTTACCATTTTGGTTAAATACAAACTCGTGTTGTACTTGACCGTTTTCGTGATACAATTTGTAATTACCAACCCAGCGATTTGCTTTCCAGTTTCCTTCTTCAGAAATTTTTCCGTTTTCGTGATACATAATAGCGTATCCATCAGGGCGACCGTTAACAAAAGTTAACTTATTTTTCATATTGCTGTTGCAATAGTATTCAATCCATATACCGGTTTTACGGTTGTCGGAATATTTACCTTCTTCTACTTTTTGGTCAGGCTGATAACAAGTACCAGGTTTGTCCTTTCCTTTGATAATCCATTTACCTTGTTTTTTGCCTTGAGCATCAACAAGATTCATTGTATCTTTTCCATTCATCTCATAGCTTTGCGCTTGAGCGTGAGAAGTAATGTATAAAAACAGTATAATTATTAAAGTAAATTTTCTCATTCTATAATCAAATATAGTAAAATAACTTTTTCGCTTTTCTCCTTTTAGATTAATAGTAGCTTTTATTCGATAAACCCTATTCAATCAAGTACACCTATTTGTACGGGCACTTACCAAATATAGTTACATTATTTGGTTACTAAATGTGTTAAGTTTTTTAACATGTTTTCTACCAGCAGAGGCAGGTTATAATGCTCTTTCCAGCCCCATTCAGTGCGGGCTGTGGCGTCGTCGATGCTTGCTGGCCAGCTATTTGCGATAGCTTGACGAAAATCCGGCTTATACGTGATTTGAAAGTCGGGAATGTGTTTTTTTATTTCATTTGAAATTTCTTTTGGGTTAAAACTCAGGCCTGATAGATTGTAAGCAGTTCTGATTTTAATTTTTTCGATGGGCGCGTGCATTAATTCTAAAGTAGCCCGAATTGCATCTTCCATGTGCATCATCGGCAAAGTAGTGTTTTCCGATAAAAAACACTCGTATTTTTTGTTTTTTAAGGCTTCATGAAAAATATGTACAGCATAATCTGTAGTGCCGCCGCCCGGTGCAGATTTCCATCCGATTAATCCCGGATACCTTATACTTCTAACATCCACACCATATTTATGAAAATACCAATTACACCAACCTTCGCCTGCTTGCTTACTAATACCATATACAGTAGAAGGCTCCATAATGGTTTGCTGAGGTGTATTTATACGAGGGGTACTTGGGCCGAAAACAGCAATGGAACTTGGCCAGTACACCTTATTAATGTGTTTTTCTTTAGCTAAGTCCAGTACATTAAATAAACCTTCCATATTTAATTTCCAGGCAAAAGAAGGATTTTGTTCGCCTGTTGCTGAAAGTAATGCCGCTAATAAATAAACCTGCTTTATTTCATGTTTTTTAATGATATCAAACAACGCATTTTTATCTAAAATATCTAAGTTCTCGAACGAATTTTCGGGTAAAGCTAATATGGGTTTTAAATCAGCTACAATAATGTTTTTGTTGCCATAAAGTTTACTCAGCTCTGTGGCTAATTCAATACCAATTTGTCCGCCAGCGCCTATAATTAATACTTTATTGTCTTTAGTATCCATGATGTAAATCAGTTTAAAATAACAGAATTAATCTACCTTTGCAAACGTAACTATATTTTTTGTCCCGATAGCTATCGGGATGTAGAATTTTTGAATTTCAGATTTCTGAAAATAAAACAACTAATAGTATAACCTGCATTTATACCTATTAAAGAATGGCACAATTAATTAACCGAATCGGAAAAGACGAACTTAAAAAACGTCTTAAGGAAGAATCTTTCCAGCGTAAAACATTATCGTTTTACCGTTACGTAAACATTAAAAATCCTGAGTTAATTCGCGATGAGCTATACAAACAATTAAATGATTTGAATTGTTTCGGACGAATTTATATTGCTGAAGAAGGCATTAACGCACAAATGAATGTGCCTGAAAATAACTGGGATGCATTTGTAAATGAAATTTATTCTAATCCCTATTTTAAAGATGTGCCTTTTAAAATGGCGGTTGACGACAACGGAAAGTCGTTTTACAAACTGGTTATTAAAGTAAAGAAGCACATTGTTGCGGATGGTATTAACGACAAAAATTTTAACGCTTCCGATACCGGAAAATATTTAAACGCTAAAAATTTTAACGCGGCGATTGAAGACCCGAATACAATTGTTGTAGATATGCGCAATCATTACGAGAGTGAAGTTGGTCATTTTGATCGCGCTTTTTGTCCGGATGCCGATACATTTCGTGAAGAATTACCATTGGTAATTGAGCATTTAAAAGGAATGGAAGATAAAAAAGTGGTGATGTATTGCACCGGGGGAATCCGTTGTGAAAAA
>JAYTSW010000011.1:0-10787 GCA_043745425.1 Sphingobacteriaceae bacterium
GAAGAAAACATTCTTGGTGCATTAGTGGCAAAAATATTTGAATGAAAAGAATTCTTACTACATATTTTATTTGCACGTCTTTTTATTTAATGGCACAAACCACGGAATTAAAAAGAGAAATAAAATATACCGCAGAAGTAGGAACATATTTATCAACGAATGGAGAAACACCCTTTTGGTTAAGAGCAAATCAATACGGAACAGTACCTTTGACATCGCCAATTGTTACGCTGAGAGGAAGTATTAGTTCAGATTATAAAAAAGCAGTTACGAAAGAAGACCAGTATAAACTCTCAAAGTTTGATTGGGGATATGGATTAAATATTGTAGCAAATGTGGGTAAAGAAAACCAACTTTTGATACCCGAAGCCTACATTAAAGCAAAATTTGGAGCATTTGAAATTTATGCAGGGAGAAGAAAAGAGATATTTGGGTTAGTGGATAGTACGTTATCATCGGGTTCATATATTTGGTCAGGAAATGCTTTACCAATGCCTAAGATACAAATCATGAATAAGGATTTTGTACCCTTAGGCATAACCAAAGGCTTTTTATCCTTTAAAGGTAGTTTTGCTCATGGTTGGTTTGAGAATGACAGAACAGATGTAAAAAACTTTTATTTACATCAAAAATCTTTATATTTCAGATTAGGTAAGCCCGATTGGAAATTCAAGTTTTATGGAGGGTTTAATCATCAAGTACAGTGGGGAGGAGAGTTAAAATATCCAGACCCAACTAATCAATTTTCCTATAACGGTAAAGTAGGAGCAAGCTTGAATGATTATACAAATGTTATTTTTGGAAAAAGTTTAAGTTTAGGAACTGACTCAGCAAAAGTTGGTGCAAATGATGCAGGAAATAGATCAGGAAATCACTTGGGAACAATTGATTTTGCTTTTGAGCTTTTAACAGCAAAATTTAAACTCCTTTTCTACCGTCAAAACATTTATGAGACAGGAACACTTTACTTTTTAAGTAATATCAATGATGGAATGAATGGTTTTAGTATTACTAATAGGAATACAGCACCTCAAAGAGTTTACCTTAGTAAAGTAGTACTTGAATATTTAAATACATACAGTCAAGGTGGGGGAGGATATTATTCAAATACTAATCCCCGATTAAGAGGAGGGTCAAATTATTTTAATAATACTGTTTACAGAGAGGGCTGGGTTTACAATAAAAGAGTGATGGGTACGCCATTCATGAGTCCCTTTAGCGATATTATCAATAACCCAAAGTCGATTTGGGGTGTGGGGTTTAACCGTTTTGAAACTATTTTTATTGGATTGAACTTAGCGATTGGAAAAATATCAATAGAAAATAAGTTTTCTTGTTCACGTTATTATTTATTTTCTGACGTCAATCCCTTAAATCAAAATATTAATTTACTAAGTGAAGTAATAAGTTTAAAATTTCCTGTGAAGTATTTCAATAATGCTATGTTCGTATGTTCTCTTGCTTATGACAAGGCAGAGAATGTAACTGATAACACAGGTATATATGTAGGAATTTATAAAAAATGGTAAAAATAATGTTTAATTAATGAAAAAGGCTTTAATTACAGGGATTACAGGACAAGACGGTGCGTATTTAGCGGAGTTACTTCTTTCGAAAGGTTATGAAGTACACGGAATTAAAAGAAGAAGTTCTTTTATAAATACCCATAGGATTGATCATCTATATGAAGACCTTCACGAAGACGATGTTAAATTCAGACTTCATTACGGAGATTTGAGTGATTCTACCAACATTATTCGTATTATTCAGGAAGTTCAACCAGATGAGATTTACAATCTCGGAGCAATGTCGCACGTGAAAGTGTCATTCGATGAACCTGAATATACTGCTCAAGTTGATGGAATCGGAGTATTAAGAATCCTTGAAGCGGTTCGTTTGTTGGGACTTATTAAGAAAACCAAAATATACCAAGCCTCAACCTCCGAATTGTACGGATTAGTGCAAGAAGTTCCACAATCAGAAACCACGCCATTTTATCCACGTTCACCTTATGCAGTGGCCAAATTGTACGCCTATTGGATAACGGTAAACTACCGTGAAGCATACAATATGTTTGCTACTAACGGCATTTTATTTAATCATGAGTCACCGTTGCGTGGTGAAACCTTTGTAACTCGTAAGATTACTCGTGCAGTTTCGCAAATTGCTTTGGGGCAACAAGGAATGCTATATCTTGGAAATTTAGATGCTCAAAGAGATTGGGGTCATGCCAAAGACTATGTGGAAGCTATGTGGTTGATATTACAGCGAGAAGTTGCCGAAGATTACGTAATTGCTACTGGTGTAACTACCCGTGTACGTGAATTTGTAAGAATGTCTTTTGCTTATTTAGGTATAGAAGTAGCTTTTGAAGGAGAGGGTGTTGGTGAGATTGGTAAAGTAGTTGCTTGTAATAATCCAGATTATCAGGTAGAGATCGGGAAAAAAGTAGTGGTAGTTGACGAGCGATATTTCCGCCCAACTGAGGTAGAATTATTGATTGGCGATCCCACTAAATCAATGACCAAATTGGGCTGGAAACCAAAATATGATTTAAAGGCTTTAGTCGAGGATATGATGCAATCTGACATAGCAATTTTCCAAAATAGTAAAGAATTAGTTTAAATGAAGAAAGCTCTTATCTGCGGTGTTTCAGGACAAGACGGTGCATACTTAGCTAAATTATTATTAGATAAGGGATATGAGGTATATGGTGGCTCGAGAGATGCACAGATGTCGTCGTTTGGGAATTTGTTAAAATTGGGAATAAAAGATAATATATATTTAATATCCATAAATATTACGGATTTTAGAAGTGTGCTACAATCTATTATTAAAATAAAACCCGATGAAATCTATAATTTAGCAGGGCAAAGTTCAGTAGGATTATCTTTTGAACAACCAGTGGAGACGCTTGAAAGTATAGCAATCGGTACGTTAAATTTATTAGAATCTATAAGATTTAGTCAATTACCAATAAGATTCTATAATGCAGGTTCAAGCGAATGTTTTGGAGATACTGGCAATAGACCCGCTGATGAAAATACTCCTTTTAGACCAAGAAGCCCTTACGGAGTGGCAAAAGCAACTGCCTTTTGGGAAGTATCAAATTATAGAGAGGCTTATAGCATTTATGCCTGTACAGGCATTCTTTTTAATCATGAATCTGTTTTAAGACCCGAACGATTTGTAACCCAAAAGATAATTTCATCGGTAAAAAGAATTGCAAAAGGAAGTAATGAGAAACTGTTTTTAGGTAATATTGAGATTGAAAGAGATTGGGGTTGGGCACCTGAATACGTTGAAGCCATGTGGTTGATGCTACAACAAGAAAAAGTGGAGGATTTTGTGATAGCAACTGGACAAACAAACAGCCTAAAAGACTTTATGATAAATGCCTTTGAAAGTGCCAATTTAGATTGGTTGAAATTTGTAGAATTAGATAATAACCTACAAAGACCAACAGAATTAAATATTGGAAAAGCAAACCCCCAGAAAGCCAAGCAAATTTTAGGTTGGGAAGCTACCATTAAAATGAAAGAGTTAGTAGAGAAAATGTATAACGGTGAGTAATGCAAATCTACCAATCAGTTAATATAAATGAGTCAAATATGTTAAAATTGATAGAAACATTAAAAATCAAATATTTTAACACGGACAAAAAAGTTTTAAATAATATCCTATGGTTACTTTTTGATAATGTTGTAAGACGTTTGATAATGCTGATAGTTATTGCATATACCTCACGTTATTTGGGTGTTGAAGTGTTCGGAATAGTTAATTATGCTACTGCATTAATGCTTTTTTTTACTTCTTTTGCTAACTTGGGTATCAAGAGTATTTTAGTAAAGGAAATAGTTAAAAATGATATTAAAGAGGGTACTTTACTTGGAACTTCCTTTGTCTCCATGTTGGGAGCATCATTTATTTCGTCCTTATTGATGATGCTTTTTGTTTTGGTACAAAAAGAAACAGAAACCACACAATACGTATTTTTAATGTTAGGCGTAACACTTATCATACAGAGTACAGATATTTTGGCTTATTATTTTGAATCAAAAGTATTATCAAAGTTTATAGTTTTCTCTTCCAATATATCTTTGATAATATCCAGTATTTTGCGATTATGTTGCGTATATTTTAAATTGGACATTTATATTTACGCCTCAATTTTTGTAATTGAGGCGATTTTGAGAGCCTTGGCACTATTATTTTATTATCATAAAAATAACAAATCTTTTAAAGAATGGTCATTTGAACTAATATTAGCTAAATTATTGGTAAAACAATCTCTGCCTATAATGCTTGCTGCAGTAGCAATCAGTGTTTATATGAGGATAGACCAAGTAATGATCAGGGAAATGATAAGTATGAAGTCTGTAGGTATTTATTCCGCAGTTACACAAGTTACAGGTATTTTTTATTTCATTCCAATGAGTATCTGTAGTTCTTTGTTTCCGAAGTTACTATCCCAGAAAAATGAAAATGAAGAATTATTCAATTACAGTTTGTATAAGCTTTTAATAAAATTGATATTTTCTTCAATTTTATTAATTCTTATTACTTTTATTTTTTCCGAACAAATTGTCCTAATTCTTTACGGGGCAAAGTTTATAGAATCTGTAAGTATCTTAAAGTATTCTATACTTTCCTTATTATTTGTTAGTATTGGTGTTCTACAAAACTATTACCTTATTAGTTTGAATAAATCTGTGCTATTACTTCAGATAACAGTGCTGGGTGTAATAGTCAATGTAATTTTAAATCTAATCCTTATACCTATATATGGATTACGAGGTGCAGCTATTTCAATTTTATGTACATACGCATTTACAGGATACTTTGTAGGATATTTCTACAAATCGTTACATCATTATACGCAGGTTGTTACAAAGGCTTTCTTTTACAGAAAATAGAGTAATGGCATTGAGTAAATTTATAGTAGAATCAAATTAAAATAAGAGTATAAATTATGGTAGAGTCTAATCACTTTTGTAAAATTTGTAGTTCAAAATCTACACATATATCCAATGGTAAAATTCTTGATAAATATACTATTGGTTATTTCCAATGTAGTAGTTGTGGTTTTATTCAAACTGAAGAACCATATTGGTTAGATGAAGCCTACAATAGTTCTATTAATCTTGTTGATACAGGCTTGACCAGAAGAAATGTATTAGCCTCTAAATCTGTTTCAACGATATTGCTTTTTTGTTTTGATAAGAAAGCAAAGTATTTGGATTATGCAGGAGGTTACGGAATGTTTGCTCGTTTGATGAGAGATGTGGGATTCGATTTTTATACACATGACCCATATACCCCTAACTTATTAGCCAGAGGATTTGATTATAGTCCACAAGATAATATTGAGTTATTAACAACCTTTGAAAGTTTTGAACATTTTGTAGAACCATTAGTAGAAATTGAAAAAATGTTAGCCATCTCTAGAAATATATTTTTCTCTACTCATCTGATACCTTCGCCAACTCCACCAATTGATAAGTGGTGGTATTACGGAACTGAACACGGACAGCACGTAGCGTTTTATACTCCCAAAGCGTTAAAATATATTGCCGACAAATATAATTTACAAGTTTATACATTAAAAGGTTATCACTTACTGACTGAAAAAAAAATAGGTAGCTTAATATTTAGATTACTCGTTGGAGGTGGAAGATTTGGATTAAATAAAGTGGTTAATCTATTTATAAAGACAAAGGTAGATGAAGACATGATAGCATTAGGGAGGTTATCCAATTAGTTTAATTTGTTAAAAAATATTATGTGATTTATCGCACCTTTTACAATGGAAAAAGGATATAGCTATTTCCAAAGTAGTAACCTACTAGTAGAAATATTTAAGGAATCAATGCCAATAGTCATTGCGATTGCACTTATAATATTATACAGAAAAAGAAAAATCAATATTATTGAAGTATTCATTTACAGTATTGCTACTGAAGCATATTCAATTATTGTCATTGGACCTACATTTAATTCTACTCTCTTTGTAAGTACATTTTTCTTAATAGTAAAAATTTTACATTTTTTTAATAACAGGAGGCTTGATATAAGTAAAGATTATTTAGTCCTCTTATTTATACCTTTATTGATGAGTTTGATGGTGATATTAATTACAATTTTCTATAGAGATATTTTCTATTACCCTAATAATAACAAATTACCTTTCTATATAAAACCTATCTATTTCTATGTCAAGACATATCTACCATATTTTGTTATAGGTGCTAAAATTTTAGAGGATGAAGGAGTTTGTTCTTTGAAGGTGTTTTTTGAAGCTGTTAAAAAAGTTGCAAAGTTTTCGTTTATTTTGGCATTAATACAAATATTGACAGAATTTATATTTAATAACGATGCAATAGGAGAGTTAGTGGGTATGCAATTCCGATATTTGGATATGCACAAGGACGATTTTTTTAGTTTGAGGGTGCAGGCTTTATTCGGTGAACCAAAGTTGTACAGTGCTTTTTTATCTTTAGTAATCCCTATTTTCTATAAAGATAAAGAATACAAGTTTGTTGTTTTGTCTTTGATAATGGGTGCCTTGACACAATCACAAACATTTTGGGTAAATCTGTTGTGTTTAATTATCATTTTTGGAATATTTAAGAATATAGACTTTATTAGGGCTAAAATTTGGCTTACATTAAGTGTAATTGTTGCAATTTTCCTTACAGTATCTACAACAAAAGAATATCTATTTGAGCATTATCTTGAAAATCAGGACAATCCTATCTACGAAATTGTTGCCAAAAGAGCAATAAGTAGGTACGGTCAGGGGGAAATTATTAAAGAAAATGAAATATTGGGGCTACCATTACAGGAAGATTTAGAAATGCCAGTATTCAATTTTTTTTCTGATAACCTTTGGTTGCTTCCTTTTGGGTACGGACCGGGAAATAGTACATTTATTAATCCTAAATATTTCTTTGGACAAAACAATTATGAAAATCGAGTAGCGGGTATCGGAGCAAATAATTTGAGTATGAGATGGTTTTATATTGTTTCGGAGTTTGGACTTATAGGATTTATATTTTTTTTCTATATTTTGACGATTGTAAATCAACAGATTACAAATTTTGAAAAAAACTATTTTGCATTTGTTTGGACATGCTTGTTTTTTAGCCAGATAGATATTTTTTTTATAATAGTGGCTATATTATCAGCATACGGACGAAAACGTAATTAAGTATTAAGAACATTTATTTTAATAGTAATTAAATTTTATAAGTAACTTATAATCAGTTTTTTATAATTAAATTTTCAAGAAAAATATTATCAATTAAATAATTACTCTTACTTACATGGAATTAATGAACAAAATCTCAAAATTTATCTATGAGAAATAAAATAAATTTGTATGTAGATAATACAATTTTTACATTTCAAAAAGCGGGAGGAGTTTCAGTTTATTGGTACGAATTACTAAGAAGATATGCTCAAAATAAACATCAATTCCGTGTCAATATTATCAAACTTGCGGATAAGTCAATCAATATTTTTGATAGAAACTTAGATTATTCTTTATTTAATGTTTACCAAGAAAATTTCTTAATCCCAAAGCTACATCGGTATTTTCCTGTCAATGAAAAACTTGAAAGCAAATCAATTTATCATTCAAGTTATTTTAGAACATCTTACCGAAAAGATATTGTCAATATCATAACGGTTTATGACTTTGCTCATGACTTAGGTTTTAGTTCTGGATTCCCGAGAAAATATGCTAATATTTGGCAAAAAAAGCAAGGGATTTTCAATGCAGATGGTATTATCTGTATTTCGGAGAGTACCAAAATAGACTTGTTGAAATTATACCCACAAATTGATGAAAACAAAGTAATAGTAATTCATCTGGCAGTTAGTGATGAGTTTAGGGTGTTAGAAACTCGCCTATATATTGAGAGTATCACAAAATCCAAGTTGGTAAATGTTCAAAAACCTTATATTGTTTACATCGGCGAACGAGCAACCTACAAAAATTTTAAAGTGGCAGTAGAAACACTAAGGTTATTAGAGGACTATAATTTAGTAATAGTAGGTGGGGGAGAACTAAATGCTGTAGAACAACAATACATAGAGCAACTATTACCAAACAGATTTTTACACCTTAAAAATATCCATTCAGCTAAATTGAATGAAGTTTTTAACGAAGCCTTTTGTTTGATATATCCTTCACGCTATGAGGGTTTTGGGATACCACTTATTGAAGCAATGAAAGCGGGCTGTCCAGTAATCACCACCAGTTATGCTTCTATTCCAGAGGTAGTAGGACAGGCAGGATTAATAGTGAAAGAAATATTGCCAAATTTGTTTGTTGAAAAAGTGAAATATCTCGAGTTCAAGGAGAATCGTGAGAAAATAGTAGAAATGGGACTCATTCAAGCATCCTTGTTTTCGTGGGATAGGTGTTACGAGGAAACCATAAAGTTTTATCAGAAAATTTACAACACAAAATTTTGCTAATTAAGAATACTGACTGTATGAATAAGTTTTTTAAAGTAATTGACCTACTACGTGTTTTAATTGTTACGAATCAATCTTTTTTTTCAGTATTTAAAAAAGGGTTTTCAATAGCATCATCTCAAATTGTATATAGTTTGTATAAAGTAGATGCTCAAATTGAAACAATAATTGACGTTGGGGCAAATCAAGGGCAATTTGCTTTGGCTTGTTGTCATTTTTATAAGGAAGCCAAAATATATTCATTTGAGCCTGTTCCGGAAACAGCTGCCATCCTCAAGGCGAATACACAACATTTGAAAAATATTGCTATTTTTGAAATGGCATTAGGAAGGACAGAGGGGAGTATTGATTTTTATAAAAATGAGTATTCGCACGCAAGTTCTGCTTTGCCCGTGTCTAAATTACAGTTAGAAAGTCACCCACAGACATCCCAAACAGAGATTATTAAAGTTCCTGTAAGACGAATGGATGATATAGCGGAAACAATAACTTTAAAAGGTAAAATTTTATTAAAGTTGGATGTTCAAGGATTTGAAAAAGAAGTCTTATTGGGAGCGACCTCATTTGTGAAAAAAGTTGATTACATCCTTTTTGAGGCTTCGTTTGTTTCTATGTATGATGGAGAACCTATGTATGAAGAAATGCACAATTATATCTCTGATTTAGGATTTGAGATAAGTTCTCCGTTGGCTTTTTTGCAAAATAGTGAATTACAGATATTACAGATGGATATGCTGTATCATAGAAAGATATAACTTTACAAAATGAAGATTTTATTTTATGGAATAAATTTTCCTCCCGAATTAACTGGTACTGGAAAATATAATGGTGAGTTAATTCAATGGCTTACTGATAAAGGGCATAGCTGTGAAGTAATAACTGCAATGCCTTTCTATCCTGAATGGAAGATTAAAGAAGAGTATAAAGGTAGAGGATGGTTCAAGGAAACCAAAGATGGACTGTCAATCTATAGAGTCCCCTTATACATACCATCAAATGTTACTGGTAAGACAAGAATCATTCATGAACTATCATTCGGGCTTAGTTCTTTGTGGTTTTGGATGAAGTGCTTCTTAAGACGTTATGATATGGTAATTGGCGTATGCCCTCCACTTCAAATTGCTATATTTCCATACTTGTATAGCAAAATACATAAAAAACCGTTTTTGTTTCATGTTCAAGATTTACAGGTTGATGCCGCTCGAAAACTTAATCTGATAAGCAACAAGAGACTGATTAATATACTAGAATCAGTGGAGCGATACTTGCTAAAGAATGCTACTTTCGTTTCCAGTATTAGTGAGGGTATGAAAAATAATATACTTGACAAGGGGGTAAAGGAGTCACAATACATCATGTTAAAGAATTGGGTGAATACTGATTTTCTTAAGCCTATTCCAAAGGATATTACCTACCAAAAATCACTTGGCATTGATGAAAAATCCAACATTATTCTCTATTCAGGTAATCTTGGCGAAAAGCAAGGTTTAGAAGTGTTGATTAGTGTAGCCAAAATTTTGGAAAAGAGAGATGACATTGTAATTGTCATTTGTGGCGAAGGTGCTGCAAAAAAGAGTCTTTTAAATTTATCGGTGGAGCATAAATTACTAAATGTTGTATTCATTCCTGTTCAGGAATATGATAATTTGCCGAAACTTTTATCGATTGCTGATATCCACTTAGTAATACAAAAGAAAGCAGCTTCGGATATTGTTATGCCGTCCAAATTGAGTGGTATATTATCCGCTGGTGGATTGTCCATTATTACCGTACAGAAAGAATCGTCATTTGCTCATTTGATTAAAAGTCATGACATGGGAATAACTATTGAACCTGAGAATGAATCTCTTCTGGCAGATACCATTGTTAATACACTTCAAATTGATATTAATAGGATAAATACGATTAGAGAGAATGCTCGTAACTACGCCCTTCAATACCTTGAGAAGGAAGTGTTGTTAAACGAGTTCAATGTTTTAATAAATTCAGCAGTAAGAAAGTAAAGCAATAATAATATTAATAGAATAAATGTGATTATTGAAATATACTGTTGCCACTTAATAAGTTTGTCTTGATTTTGTGAGATTTATTTTTTAATTTGAACTTAATTTGAACTTAATTTGAAACTTTAAAACTAATTCTATGCAGTACCAGAACTACTTAGCTTTTGAAAAAAAAATAACCTTACCCACACAAGAATTTAAAAAAAAACATACTGGTTACAATTTAAGTATTGTTCTCAAAAGAAGTATAGATTTAACTTTTGCTTTGGGAGTCGTTTTTTTTTTATTTTCATTGTTATT
>JAYTSW010000012.1:0-2900 GCA_043745425.1 Sphingobacteriaceae bacterium
CACCTGCTCCTGATTACCTTTCCAATTATCAATTTCACTTTCCAGAATTTGTTTTTGTTGCGTGAAATCTTTTTTGTGATTCTTTAGAAGAATATCCTCAAATTGCTTATACATGTATTTCTTTCCATAGGGTCCTCCAAACTGATCAGCATAACCATCCGTAAATGTATAAATGCAGTCTCCCTTGTTTAATTGAAACTCGTTAAGTGTGAATGGTGTTGATTTAAAAAATAAACCACAGGGTTGTTTGTCAGCTTTCAATTCAATAATTTCGTTATTCCTCAACACAAAAAACGAGTTGTTAGCAGCCGCATAGGTTAGTACGTTTGTTTTTTTATCAATACAACATAAAGTAATATCCATTCCGTCCTGACTATTTTCAATACTTGTTTTTGAGGAGTTAATTATTTTTTCGCGTAAAATATTCATTGCCTCATCAGGCTTCTTGATTTTTAAAATCAAAAATATTTCTTCTAAAAAAGACAAACCTAACATAGTTACAAATCCTCCAGGCACACCATGCCCAGTACAATCAGCAGTAGCATAATACACTTTATTATCTAATTCTGATATCCAATAAAAATCGCCGCTCACAATGTCGCGGGGTTTAAACAAAACAAAACTTTCGGGAAATGATTTATTAAATTCAGCTTCGGCGGGAATAACAGCTTTTTGAATACGACTCGCATAATTTAAGCTGTCTGTAATCTCACGATTCTTTTTCTGTATAACGTTTCTTTCTTCTTCTATAATGTGCTTGGATTGTTCTAACTCGAGCCGACTTCGAATTTCACTAACTGTTAAATTATAACGTGTACGGATAAGAAAAATACAAAATATGGCTACAGTTAAAATAAGCAAACCGCCATTAATTAAAAATTCGTCAACCGTAAGCTGACTAAAAATTTTATAGAAGACGACATTGCTGATAATTGTTGCCGCTACTATAATTATAGAATACCAAATGTCCCATAAGATTAACATCCCAACTCCAATAAACAAAGCCATATAAGCGAAGGTGTGTTTTTGTAAGTGCGCTAAATCCATTACGCTCCACATGTAAGCGTTTTGTATGGCGATGCCTAAAGCCAACACGAAAGCAATAGTATAGATACTAAAGCCAGTCAGTTTTTTTGTGAGCAATAAAACTAATGTTATAAATGAGATTGCAGTTCTGAAAATTAAAAATGGAATCCAATGATCGGGTAAAACAAAATAATCACCTACAAACCAAACTAAGTTTAATACAACACCTACCCAAACAGCAATAACGTGAAATTTTTCGGTTGACCGATAAAATTCCTTTTCAACAACTTCTTTTGGTATGCTTATTACGTCGCTCATAAAATAGCTAATGCAATATAGGCAATTTAACCGCTGTTTGAAAATTTGAAATTATTGGGCTTCTACCGTCTCTTTCTTAACAGTTTTGAGATTGAGAAGGTTCATTGGATTAGTGGTTAATCCCTTAATATTATGGCAAACCAAACGAATTAACTGATCGTAATACAAAGGAATTACCGGTGCATCATCAATAATCATGCGGTCCATTTGCTGATATAAATCAACTTTTACGCTATCTGTTTTTTCACGTAATGCTTTTTCAAATAGAGCATCAAAATCGGTGTTTTTATAATGGAAGTAATTAAAACCTGCAGGTGCAAAGTTTTTACTGTAGAACATACTCATAAAATTCTCTTCATCAGAATAATCAGCAAACCAAGATTTTTTAAACATAGTGTATTCGCAAGCACTAACAGCTTGGCGTAATACGGACGGCTTATCGATATTGATTTTAAGTTTGATATGGTTTTCTGCTAATTGCGATTGTATAAATTCAACTTGTTCTTTATAATTATCGGTAGTATGTAAAGTAATTTCAGGTAAACCTTTTCCATCAGGGAAACCCGCTTCCATTAATAACTGACGCACTTTATCCGGGTTATAATTATAACCTTTTACTTTATCGGGATTGTACGACTTTAATCCTTTAGGAATAAAACCTGCCTTAGCCGGTTCACCAACATTGTTTCTTAAAAATTTAATTAATTTATCTCTGTCGAAAGCATAATTAATAGCCTGACGAACTGCCTTTAATTTTAAAGGTGAGTTTTTTATGATGTCGATATTTTCATCAACTAAAATTCCAATATAATCCGTTTTCAAAAACGTTTCTTTTTGTAAGTAGAATTTTTTAGCGTAAGTATCTCGCAAGTTTCCGCTCTTATCCAACACTTCATTAATATTAAATGCATCAGCGCCGCTTAACATATCAAACTTGCCACTCAGTAATTCCATAAATGCGGTTTCTCTATCTTTTGCAAACGAAACAGATACAGCGTCCAAATAAGGTAGTTGTTTTCCTTGCTCATCCTTTTCAAAATACTTTTCATGTTTAATCATGATTAATTTTGTTCCTTCTTCCCACATTTTAAAACTAAATGGACCAGTTCCTACAGGATTTCGTCTGAAGTCTTGTCCGTATAAATCAACAGCCTCATAAGGCACTACAGAAAAATATTTCATTGTTAAAATATTCAGAAATGCACTGAAAGGTTCTTTCAAATAAATTTCGAAAGTGGAATCGTTTACTGCAACGAAACCTTTGTAATTTGTTTTTTCACTGCGATCTACATTACTTAATAAGGATGTAGCGCTGCTTACACGAATATCATACAAACGATTAAACGAAAATTCAAAATCTTTTGCCGTTACTTTTCGTCCCTTTCCACCTTCAAAGGCAGCGTTATCATGAAAATAAACATCCGAACGAAGATTAAATGTATACTTTAATCCGTCTTCACTTATTTTAAAAGTATGAGCAATGCATGGAATTACATTTAGTTTATCGTCTGTTTGAACTAATCCATTAAACAATTGATTAACCGCCGATATATTTT
>JAYTSW010000013.1:0-2894 GCA_043745425.1 Sphingobacteriaceae bacterium
TAAGGAAAACTACAGCTCCTTGAATAAGGCTTTTGACCTATTCAATATGCCTGTTTTTGACATGACAGAAGCTAATTTTTTAAACAACAATGAAATGACTGTTTTTTCATTTGGAAGAGCTCCGGTATCCATAGAAATCTTGAAAGAAATAAGCGGGCTCACTTTTGGTGAAGTTTATTCTAAAGCTCTTGATGTCACTTTTGAAAACATTCCTTTAAAAATTATTAATCTTAAAGACCTCAAACTAAATAAAAAAGCAAGCGGAAGAGCAAAGGATATTAATGATTTAGAAAATTTGCCTGATTAAATACTTTTTTTAAATCTTAAAACTTGAGAATAACCAATGCCTATCAGCGCAAATAATATCGAAATATAAGAGATTAAATCTCCAAATCTTACAAAAAAGGTCTTTACTGAATTTAAACTTACATCACCATTAATCACTGCAAATTCCCAATACGGTTGAGCCTGAGAAATGTTTCCGAACTCATCAATAAAACAACTGATGCCTGTATTAGCACAACGAATAATTTGTTTTCGGCTTTCTATAGCGCGCAATTTCGCATAACTTAAATGTTGTTTATGGCCGGGTGTATTACCCCACCAACCATCGTTTGTTATAATGCAAATAACCTGCGCGCCTTTACGAATATACTCACTCATAAAATCACCATACACGCTTTCGTAACAAATAGAAGGCGCTACTTTTATGTTATAAATAGTATCTACTAAAACGGTTCTTTCTTTTTGTGTTGCTAAACTTCCGCTGGTTCCACCAAGGGCAATTGCATATTTTTCAAAGTATTTAAAAAATCCCGGGTACGGCATGCGTTCAACACCAGGGACTAATTTTGATTTGTGATAGAATGTAAAATTTTGTGCAGTATCAATATAAATAGCGGTATTATAAGTATCAAAATATTTATCAGCATTGCTGTATTTTCTGGCGGTAGATGTTAATTCTTCATTGGCTGTAAAATCATGCGAAGTATTTCCTCCTGTTAAAATAGCAGCTTTCGGGAAATGAATTTTACAAAGTGACATTACATTATGAATTTCTTGAGAAGTTGCGAATCTATCTTCATCCACATCAAAGCCATCTTCCGAAACAATAAACGTTTCGGGCAACACCACTAATTCAGTTTTTGCGTTTAATTTTGTTTGGAGTAATTGCTGATGCAGTTTATTTAATTGAGCATTAAATGTTACATCAAATTTTTCATTATAAGGATCAATGTTAGGCTGTACAACCGTAACATTTATTTTTTTATCGGTAGTTATTGTGCGAACCGCTAAAATTAAATATGAAACCAAAATAGGAATTACAATAATGAGAACTGGCTTAAAATAAGATTTGAAATCTTTGTTACCTGATAAAACTAATCTAGTTAAAATTACATTGACCAATAACACCCACAAACTTCCTCCACTTGTTCCTGTAAATTCGTACCACTGAATGAAATTAGTTGTTGATGCAAAATTATTTCCTAAGGTTAACCAAGGCCAGGTTAATTCCCAAGAATGATGAAGATATTCAAACGCTAACCAAATCGGAATTAATAACCAAAATTTTATAGTCCCGAAAATTCGTTTCTCACTTCTGTACCAAATGATAAACATCCAACTATACAAAAGCGCGTTACATACTATCGCCAAAATTGCGCCTTCCAACGATGCATTATAAACCCACCAGGTTGAAACTATATTCCAAACAAAAAATGAAATGTAAACTAAGCCCCAGATTTTTAAACCTTTTTTTCTGGAATCAGAATTATGAATGTTACTCACTGCAACAAACAAAGGCACAAATCCCACAAAAATTAAAAGTGTAAACGGACTGAACCAAGAGACGCCAACTAAAAGGCCGCTTAATAGAACTAATAAAAGATTAGATGCTTTTTTAAGCATATTTTATACTACTGTCCGTGACAGTTTTTGTATTTCTTACCGCTTCCGCAAGGACAAGCGTCGTTACGCCCCGTTTTAGGTTCAACGCGAACAGGTTGTTGTTTTATTTTCTGCTGTTCTTTTTGTTCAAGAATTTCATTCTCGTCACGCGTCTCTGTTAATTTTTCCTTTTTCTGTTTAGGCTGTTCTTGCGTAAATTTAGCTTGATTAACTTGTTGCTTATTATCTTCAACAGGCAAACCGCCTTTCATTAAAAATGAAACACTGTTCTTGCTCGTTCTTCCAATCATGTCGCGGAATAAATTAAAAGACTCTAATTTATAAATTACTAAAGGGTCTTTTTGCTCTAAGGACGCATTTTGAACAGCTTGTTTCAAATCATCCAATTCACGTAAATGTTCTTTCCACGCATCGTCAATCATTGCTAAAACAACTGTTTTTTCAAAGGCTAACATCATTTCACGACCCTTACTTTCATAAGCTTTCTTAAGGTTAGCCATGATTTGTAAACCGCGAATCCCATCTGTAAAAGGCGAAACTATGTTTTCGAATTGATTATTAGGATTAGTATACACATCACGAATAGTAGGGAAAACAGTTTCGCAAATGCTCTCTACTTTTAATGCATATTGTTTTTGCGCTTTATCAAATAATTTATTGATGATATCGTTTTCATTATCTGAATTAAATTCTTTCTCATCAACAGGACTTTCAACACCAAAGTTCTTAATACACTCTAATGTAAATCCATCATAATCTCGCACAGAATGATATTCAGTAACAATGTGTTCAGAAACTTCATACAACATGTTCGCGATATCAATACTTAATCTATCACCATATAAAGCACTACGGCGGCGTTTGTAAATTACATCTCGCTGCGCATTCATTACATCATCATATTCAATTAATCTTTTACGAGTACCGAAGTGATTTTCTTCAACTTTCTTTTGCGCACGTTCAATGGATTTAGTAATCATACTGTG
>JAYTSW010000014.1:0-2893 GCA_043745425.1 Sphingobacteriaceae bacterium
CACATTTAAAATTTGAAGGGGAGAATATTTGTATCGATAGGGCAGAAGGATCTTATTATTACGACGATAAAGGCAATAAATACATTGATGCTATTTCAAGTTGGTGGGTAAATTTACATGGACATTCACACGCTCATATTAATCTTAAAATAGTTCAGCAATTACAAAAGTTTGAACATACGATGTTCAGTGGTTTTACTCATCAACCTGCTGTTGAATTGGCTGAGCGTTTATTAAAACACCTACCAAAAAATCAAAATAAAATATTTTATTCCGATAATGGCTCAACAGCTGTGGAAGTGGCTTTAAAAATGGCTTTACAGTATTGGGATAACAAAGGCGAAAGTAAACCCTTGTTTATTGCTTTTGAGAATGCGTACCACGGCGATACCTTTGGCGGAATGAGTGTAGGCGAAAGAAATGTGTTTAATAACGCCTTCGAGAAATTATTATTTGATGTAGTTCATATTCCACTTCCAAATGCTGAAAATATTGAACGATTAGAAGGTGAATTATTGAGTCTGGTCAAAAATCATTCGGTTGCTGCATTTATTTTTGAGCCATTAATTCAAGGAGCCGCAGGTATGATGATGTACGAAGCACAATACCTCGACCGACTAATTAATATTTGCAATAAACATAAAGTAATTACCATTGCAGATGAAGTGATGACAGGTTTCGGCCGCACTGGTAAATTTTTCGCCTCTGATTATTTGCAAAACAAACCGGATATTATTTGTTTGTCAAAAGGTTTAACAGGAGGTTATATGCCATTGGGAGTAACAAGTAGTTCTCAATTTATTTATGATGCTTTTGTGAGTGATGATAAGACAAAGACTTTTTTTCACGGACATAGTTATACAGGAAACGCAATTGCTTGTACTGCTGCTTTAGCAAGTATGGATTTGATGGAAGAAAAAAGAACGTGGATCGGCATTGATAGAATTGTAAAAAAACATGAATTCTTTTTAAGTAAAATTAAAACACACAAAGCAATAAAAAATGCTCGTCAAACAGGAACTGTTTTGGCTATTGAATTGAATACAGATGAGCACACCCATTATTTAAATAACGCTTCCGAAAAAATAACTGAACATTTTTTAAAACACGGAATTTTAATTCGTCCGCTTGGAAATGTGTTTTACGTCCTCCCACCGTATTGCATCAGCTTCGGTGATTTGGATTTTATTTACACAAGAATTGAGGAGTTTCTTAACGTTTCGTAATTACAACACAGAGGTATAGAGGACACTGAGTAACAAAGAGAAGCCTCAGTGTAACTCTGTTTTCTCAGTGTTCTCCGTGTTGAAAAATCAAGAGAATTTACTTTTTGCAACAACTGTACAAGTAAATCTGCTAACGCAAACCAGTTCGTTCTTATCGTTATAAATTTTAATATCCCATACATGGTTTTTTCCTGCGATGTGAATAGGGGAACAAATGCCTGTAACGATTCCGCTCATTACAGCTTTAACATGGTTTGCGTTAATCTCTATCCCTACACCAATAAATAAATCTCGGTTAACCACACACCAACTGGCAACACTACCAAGTGTTTCAGCTAATGCAACAGAGGCTCCGCCATGTAATAAGCCAAAAGGTTGTTTAGTACGATTATCAACAGGCATTGAGGCTTTCATGAAATTATCCCCTATTTCAGTAAAGGTAATATTCATGTATTCGCCTAAGGTTCCCTCGTTTAAGGCGTTAATTTCGGTAAGGGAAGGTGTATTATGCCAAATGCTCATATTTAACTAACTTTGTACAAACATAATAATTGCAAGTTTAAAACACAATCCACCATGAAAAAACTCACCCTCTTAATTTTAGTTATGCTATTTGGTTTATCATTTATATTCAAGAAAAAAGACAACGGCCCGAAATCGAGCATACATACTTTTAAAGTAAAAACAATCGATGGACAAGAATTTGATTTCAGTTCGCTAAAAGGAAAAAAAGTATTAATCGTAAACACCGCCAGCGAATGTGGTTTAACGCCACAGTATAAACAACTGGAAGAGGTGTACGAAAAATATAAAGACAAAAATTTCACTATCATTGGTTTTCCAGCTAACAATTTTGGTTCTCAAGAGCCTGGTTCAAATACAGAGATAAAAACATTCTGTACAAAAAACTACGGCGTAACATTTCAGATGATGGAAAAAGTTTCTGTTAAAGGTGATGATATGTGTGATATATACAAATGGCTAACGCAAAAAGAAAAAAACGGTTTGCAAAGCAGTTCTGTTAAATGGAATTTTCAAAAATACATGATTGATGAAGAAGGCCATTTGGTAGACAGCGTTTCACCAACCAAAAAACCAAATTGCGATAAAATCATTAATTGGATTGAGGGCAAAAAGTAATCTACTAATACGAATTGTTACGAATACACGAATGAGTGTTTGTTAGGCTGTTAGATTTGTACATTCGTAACAATTCGTATTCGTAGATAAAAGTATATAAGAATGAAAATAGATATTCTAGCTATAGGAGTTCATCCCGACGATGTTGAATTATCGTGCGGAGGAACTATTTTAAAGCACATTGCTGCCAAAAAGAAAGTCGGTATTTTAGATTTAACCCGTGGTGAATTAGGAACTCGTGGTTCTGCAGAAATCAGAACAAAAGAAGCAAAGAATGCAGCGAAAATATTAGGTGTTTCGTTTCGCGAACAATTAAATATGGCGGATGGATTTTTTAGGAACAACGAAAAATTCCAATTAGAAATTATTGAAAAAATTCGTCAGTATCAACCCGAAATAATTTTATGTAATGCTGTCAATGATCGCCATCCCGACCATGGTCGCGCCGCTAAATTGGTAAGTGATTCTTGTTTTTACAGTGGCTTAATAAAAATTGAAACTTCACACGGTAAGAAAAAACAACAAGC
>JAYTSW010000015.1:0-10674 GCA_043745425.1 Sphingobacteriaceae bacterium
GCCATACGTTACTATCGACACCCTTTACATAAATGATAAAACCTTTTAATAAAGCCAGATTCATTAAATAAAAATGACCAATAAACCGTAATGACGAAATGTTTATGCCAAGGCTTCGGTCGATTGCTGGGGTAAGAAAACCCGCTACTTGTAAAGAAAATAATACAGCGAATAAATTAGAATGGAACATTAAAACAAATGAAGTACTAAAGCAAATTATTAATAAAAATGGCGTTAACCAACGCAATACTTTGTGCGACCAAAACGCAAACGCAATGCCGTTAAATTTTAATAACAAAGATTTATAGCGATTAAGGTTTTGGAAATTTCCAATAGAGATGCGAACCTTTCTTTTAAATTCCTCTTGTGATTGTGTTGGTACATCTTCGTTACAAACCGATTCCTTATCAAAAATTATTTGTTTTCCCTGCTCTACTACGTTTAAGGTGATGTAAAAATCATCCATGTAAAAATTTTTAGGTACTGGAGAGAAATTTTCTTTACGAATAGCGTAGCAACCACCTTCAGCACCCATAATCACATTCCAGCGTACACTTTCAGAATACTTAATTTTATTTTCTAAGGCGATGTATGATTTCTCTTGTGAGGCGATTCCTTTGTTGCTTGCAGATACTTTTACAATATTTGCTGCCACTTGAGCGATACTTTCCTTTTTAAAATGACGAATTAAATTAAAAATTGTATCCGGATTAAAAATAACGTTGGCATCCGTTAAAATAAAAACCGATTGCTTGACTTCTGAAGCGAGTTGATTAATAATTCCTGACTTTCCTGTTCTTCCACCGAAACGAACTAATTTTATTTGCGAATATTTTTTAGAGTACTCCTCAATTACGCTGTCTGTTTTATCGATTGAGGCATCGGAACCAACGTAAACAGTAATTTTTTCCAATGGATACGTAGTATTTAACAGCGAAGCAATTTTTAGACCAATCACTTTTTCTTCGTTATAAGCAGCCATTAAAATAGCAACATCAGGTAAATTATCCTGTAATGTAAATTGTTCTCCACTATTTTTTTTATCCGAAGTAAAAACAATTAACCATAGTGGGTACAACACATAAGAATGCACAATAGCATAGGCAGAAATAAGAAATATAATTAACAAAACACTATACATTCAACATGGTTTTGTAAAAATTTACTAATCCTGACAATACTTTTTTATTATCGAATTCCTTTTCGGCAAAATTTAAGGCACCCTGTTCCAATGTAATTCGCTTGGTATCATCTTTCAATAATTCAACAACGGCTTTTGTAAAATCAGTCGCCGAATCGGCAATTAAAATATTTTTACCCGTAACATAATTAATTCCTTCTGCGCCCACTGAAGTAGAGACGATGGCCTTACCATAAGCCATGCCTTCAATAATTTTAATCCGCAAGCCGCTGCCCGACAATAAAGGCACTAACATTATTTCATGTTCATTATAAAACACCTTCGAGTCTTTTACAGATTCCACCACCAAAACATTCGCCTGATTTAATCTCGATAATCGTTGCGGCATATTTCGTCCCGCCATCACAAATTTCGCATCCGGAACTTGCTTTAAAATATTTTTCCAGCAATTATTTAAAAACCAATCTACAGCCTCAATATTCGGCATCCAATCCATACTGGCGAAATGAAAAATAGTTTTTGGTTTTCTGATTGCACTTGTCTTTTGTCTGTAAACATCCACATCCACTCCTGTAATGCAAGTATATATTGGTTTTTTAAATCCTTCTTTCTCAAAAATACTTTTATCAAAATCGGTTATTGTTACAATAGCATCTAATTCTTTAAGCACTTTCAGTTCAAAATTTTTCAGGCGTTTAGTTTGTAAGCTAACATACAACTTTTTATATCCAGGCTTTTCATTTTCTAAATGGCGTTGCCAGATTAAATACTCAATGTTATGTGCCCGCAACACAATTTTAGCTTTCGAGTATTTTTTTATAGTAGAGATATATGTCGCTACAAATAAACCTTCGAGCTGAATTACATCAAACTGATTTGCTTTTAATTTCTCAATTAATTTGTTTTCAAAGTCCTTAAAGTAAAAACGACTTACAAAATAAGATTGCGCTGAAAACAAATTTTTAAAAGCCCCGAACGCGCTCACATTTGTGTTTTCGAAAACAGATTGGTAATGCGCTTTTGTTTTATAGTCTTGCGGGATTTCATTATCTGATTTAAAATGTTTTTTTGTGTTAATCGTCAACACATGTAATTCTACATCATTAGAAATAAAACCCATTCCCATATTATAAATAGCAATGGAACTACCGTCGTTAGGCGGATAAGGAGCTTTATTACATATTTGAAGTACGCGCATTAACTTTTATTTTTTTTATCCTGTTGGATTGTTATTGTTTAATGTGTCAGAACTCTCGTGCTTAATCCTGCGGGATGAAAACAATTTTTTAATTGGCATTAGATAAGCATCCATATCAAACAAAGCCGAATCAGTTGCCGCTTTATAAGTTAAGAAAATGCCAATGGGTAAAAATATATACAACGACAACCACATTCCAATCCAGGGGTCTAAAACTTCTTCAACGGTTAAAGCCTTGAACGCTTCTGTGAAAATAAAATAAGCCAAAAAGAAAAACACTGCGATAACTACAGGCAAGCCCATACCTCCCTTGCGGATAATGGCTCCTAACGGGGCACCTACAAAAAACAAGACTATACACGCAAAACAAACATTTATTTTTTCGTGCCAGCCAATTGAAAAATCCATTTTGTGATATTCATCTTCTTTACTTCCGTCATTCACCGAATCTATAAATCCGCTTGATGAACGTGTAATATTCAAAGCGTTTTCAGTTGCAGTATTAAATTGTGGGGCTGATAAACTACCATAGAATTTACGAATGTTTGCCGGCTCCCGTATTGGCTTTCTAATAAAAATAGAGGTGCGGTAAAAAAAATAATTCTGCGCTTGATTATCTAAACCTTTATAACGGCTTTCCATTTTGCGGTTTAACGAATCTACTTCATCGTTGATTTGCCACACGTTCATCATTTCATGGTGATGACCAAAGGCATTTTCATCAGTACGTTTCAATTTAAAATCTGTTAACTCAATATTTACTGTCAGTTCTTTAAAATTTAACTGTGAAAAAGATTTTGTGTCGGGCTTTCCTAATTCAGGCACTACTTGTTCGTAACGGTTACCATTGCGTAATTTTACAATTAAATAATTGGTGTCTGCACTCATTTTCATTTCACCGCTATCGGCATATAACTGAACATTATTTCCAACATGCGCTGTATGATCATAAATTAAAACATCCCCAAGTGTATTTCCATCTTTCCCCTTTTTACCAACGCGCATCGAATAATCATCAATCTTGTTATAAAAAATGCCCTCCTTGATATTCATTACTGGTTTAGCCTGACGAATGTCCCATAATAAAGATTGAGAGCGTAACATTACCCCTGGCAAAATAAAATTATTGAAAATAAAAGTTAAAACCGCCAGTAAAATAACACAGAAAAATACAGGTTTAATGATTTTAAATAAGGATAATCCTGAAGACTTCATCGCAGCTAATTCATAGTTTTCTGCCAAGCCTCCAAAAGTCATTATAGAGGCTAAAAGCACAGCTAAAGGAATGCATTTAGGTATTATAGCCAGCCAGGCGTAAAAAAACAGTTTACCTAAAGTCCAAAAACCCAAACCTTTACCAATAAAATCATCTAAATAGGTTATTACCACCTCTACTAAAAAAAACAGGAATACACTTACGAACAGCGTTATAAAAAACGGGGGTAAAAACGATTTGATGAGTAAAGTATGTAGTTTCTTTGGCTGCACTTAAGCCTCTAAGATACGTCGAAATTAAAAAACAACATACCTTAGTTATTAATCAAAATTGTTATTTTTGTTTAAATATTATGATTAATAACAAGAAAATAGTGGTGGTTTTGCCTGCTTATAACGCAGCCCTGACTCTAAAGCGTACTTACGACGAAATTCCATTCGATATTGTTGATGATGTGGTGTTAGTGGATGATTGCAGTAAAGACAATACTGTTGAAGTAGCAAAATCTATTGGCATTAAGCATGTCATCAGTCACGAAAAAAACAAAGGCTATGGCGGAAACCAAAAAACATGTTACGATAAAGCCCTTAGTTTAGGTGCCGATATTGTGGTGATGTTGCACCCCGATTATCAATATACTCCAAAGCTTATTCAAAGTCTATGTTATTTACTGGGTAATGATTTATATCCGGCTGCATTTGGCTCCCGTATTTTAGGTAAAGGTGCTTTAAAAGGTGGAATGCCGATGTATAAATACATTTTTAACCGTTGTTTAACACTGACTCAAAATATTTTAATCGGACAAAAATTATCAGAATATCATACAGGATACCGTGTGTTTTCGAAAGAAATTTTAGAGAAAATTAATTATCACGCTAACTCAGATGACTTTGTTTTTGATAACCAAATGATATCACAAATATTTTACGCAGGTTTTAATATTGCAGAAGTTACTTGTCCAACCAAATATTTTCCTGAAGCAAGTTCTATTAACTTTAGCAGAAGTATGAAATATGGTTTGGGAGTTTTAGGAGTTTCATTTACCCATTTCTTTAACAGAATCGGTTTAGTGAAATCGGAAATTTACAAAACAAGGAATTAGGTTATAGGGTTATAAAGTTAAAAGGTTATAGAGTTATAATCGCGAGTTTAAGTTCTTTTGAAGATTTGGAGTGTTGGAAAGAAGTGGCTTCTTTAAGAAGAAAGATAAGCGTTCTCGTGAAGAGATTTCCGTCTGAAGAAAAATACAAATTAGTTGATCAATTAATTAGAGCTTGGCGCTCAGTTACAGCTAACATTGCAGAAGGATTTGGCAGATATCACTATCAGGAAAATACCCAATTTTGCCGACATTCAAGAGGTTCTTTAAATGAAATTATCAACCATTTAATTAGCGCATGAAGAAAATTATATTGATAAAGCAGAATTAGACGAGTTAAAAAAACAAACCAATAAATGCATTTTAATTTTAAAAGGATATATTAATTATTTACAAAAAGCAAAAAAAGAAACTTTAAGTACTAATTAATAACTCCTAACTTTATAACCTAATAACAATTAACCAATAACTTTTCCCCCAATGGCAGTTTACCGTTTTAAAGTTATTATAGAAGACAATGATGATGTTTATAGAGATATAGATATCAAAGCTGCGCAGACTTTTGAAGAGCTTCATAACACAATTCAGGAAGCATTTAAGTTTGATAACAAGCATTCAGCGTCTTTTTTTGTAAGTGATGATTACTGGCGCAAACATTTGGAAATCACCTTGCGCAAGGAAGATTTGGAATTAACTCCAGAAGAAATTCGTTTAAACGTAGAACCGAAAAAATTAATGTCGGTTGCTAAAATTGCCAAATATATTGAGACTCCACATCAGCGTTTTGTTTACGTGTTTGATGAAAAAGTGCAATGGACTTTTTTATTGGAGATGATGAAAATTACCAATGAAGATGCGAAAGCAAAATATCCTCTTATTTCAAAAAGTATTGGTACAGCGCCAAAGCAATACAAGCAATTAAATATTATTAAAGATGAGGATCCGGCTGATGCTTTATTGGCTGCAATAATGGGCGACGGTAAAGTTAAAAAACCGGCCATCAAAGAGGAAGACGATATTGAAGATGAAAGCGAAATTTACAAATCATTAAAAGTAGAAGGTGTTGATGCCGCAGATTTAGAAGGTTTGGATGGCGAAGAAGGCGAAGATGTGGAGGTAGAAGAAGGCGGAGATGATCTGGAAAGTGGAGATGATGAAATTGAAGATGATTTTAGTGCAGGCGAGCACGATGATGACGATCGATAGCCCTTCGACAAGCTTAGGATGACACTACGAATTTAACAGTATTATCCAAAACAAAAATCCCCTGAAGTCTTCTTACTTCAGGGGATTTTTTAATGTTTTAAAGAAGCAATTACTTCTTATTTACAGTTCCTGCTAATTCAGCACCTGCTTTAAATTTTACTACTTTTTTAGCGGCAATTTTAATTTCTTTTCCTGTTTGTGGATTACGGCCGATACGTGCAGCACGTTTTGCTACAGTGAAAGAACCAAAACCTACTAAACCAATACGCTCACCTTTTTTTAAAGCTTTGTGTATCGAATCGATGGTTGCATCTAATGCACGGCCTGCATCAGCTTTTGTCAATTTTGCACTTGCGGCAATTGAATCAATTAATTCTGCTTTGTTCATTTTTAAAATTTTTTAGTGATTAAACAATTGTTTGTTCTGTAACAAATGTATTACGTATAACCAATTTGTCAAGTATCTCCGTCGAAAATTTTTTCCTTTGTTCATAAATTCGAGTTTTGTTGATAAGTGCATCTCTGAAACGCCCGTTTAACGTGGGCTACAGACTAACACCCCCTTGCAAGCATTGATTTTAAAGGGCTACAGAAAAGTGGTATTGTCGGGAAATTTATAACCACGGAGAAATTCTTCTGTACTCATTTTCTTTTTTCCCTGCAATTGCAATTCTTTTATACTGATGTATCCGCCTTTACACGCTACGTTAACATAAGTTTTATTGTCGGTAATGACCAAACCGTTAGTATGAAGATGGGTTGATTCTTCTTTTAGTGAAGAAAATATTTTCAACAACATTATATTTCCCTGCGCATCCTTAAATTCGGTAAAAGCAGTTGGGTAAGGTGACAATCCTCTTATTAAATTGTAAATTTCTTTTGGGGTTTTAGTCCAATTAATCTTACAAGTATCCTTAAATAGTTTAGGTGCGTGAATAGCTTGTGAATCATCTTGAATTTTTAAATCAACAGTTCCGCTTTCAATAGCTTTCACTGTTTTTAAAATAAGGCTTGCTCCTACTTTCATTAAATCATCGTGTAAATCACCAGCTGTAGTAAACTCAGTAATACTTACTTTTTGCTGAAACAAAGTACTTCCAGTATCAATTTCATGTTTTAATTTAAAAGTGGTAACGCCGCTTTCTGTTTCACCATTTATGATGGCCCAATTAATTGGCGCTGCTCCTCTGTATTTTGGTAATAATGATCCGTGTAAATTATAAGTACCCAATTTTGGCATATTCCAAACTTCTTCCGGCAACATTCTAAACGCAACTACAATTTGTAAATCAGCATTCAAGCTTTTTAATTCGGCAATAAATGCAGGATCTTTTAATTTTAAAGGTTGCAATACTTTTATTCCATTCGCCACCGCAAATTTCTTTACTGCACTTTCTTGCAATTGTTGTCCGCGCCCTGCTGGTTTATCAGGTACAGTCACCACCCCAATTATATTGTAATGGTTCTTTATTAATATTTCTAAACTAGATACCGCAAATTCAGGCGTACCCATAAATACTATTCTCATCTACGAATTACGAATTTGTACGAATATACGAATTACGAATTGATACGAATAGGGTCTGTTTTTTTGTTCTATTCAATATCTCATGTCCCTTCAGTCTCTTGAGTCCTCGCTGTCCCTTCTATGTCTTAAAATGTTACATTTGTATACGTGAAGGATTCTTTAAAAAGATATTTACCAATTGTTGCCGGACCACTGTTCGCTTCCATTCTTTGGGTCTTTTTCGATTTACAACCCGGTAATCCTAAAGTAACTCTAATGGCAGGTATTGCTATTTGGATGGCCATTTGGTGGTTTACAGAGGCGGTTCATCTTGCTGTTACAGCTTTAATTCCAATGTTATTAATGCCCATTTTAGGATTAGCCGACGCTAAATTAGTGGCGCAACAATACACAGACAGCATTATCTTTTTATTTTTAGGTGGGTTTATGATTGCGTTTGCGATTGAAAAATGGGATTTACATAAACGAATTGCCATAAAAATTTTATCTGTTGTAGGCACAAAACCTACCAGCATTTTATTAGGCGTTATGCTTACCGCTTATTTAATCAGCAACTGGATTAGCAACACAGCAACTTGTATGATGCTCTTCAGCGCCGTACTTGCTTTAATTTTAGAAACAGAAAAATATATTGATAGCGAAAAACACAAGGCGCGTTTTGCAGCAGCTTTATTATTAGGATTAGCTTACGCTGCCACCATTGGCGGATTAGCAACGCCGGTTGGAACTCCGCCTAATATGTATTTCTTTAAAGCCTACAAAGAAGCGTATCCTGAGAATCACGATTTAAATTTTTTGAATTGGTCGGCTATTGGTTTTCCATTATCATTTACATTATTAATTGCTACATTTTTTGTGTTATCGAAATATTATTTTGATAAGACTTTAAAAATAAATCTGACTAAACGTTTTTTTAAAGACAATTATACTTCGCTTGGTAAATCGGGTTACGAAGAGAAATGGGTGTTTAGTATTTTTATTTCTTGTGCTGTATTATGGTTTACACGTGCTGATGTTGATTTGGGAAGTTTTAAATATCAGGGATGGAATCATATTTTTAAAGAATCAAAATATGTAGATGATTCTATTGTGGCAGTTGCCGCTGCTTTATTATTATTTTTAATTCCTTCCAAAAAAAATAAACATGAAGCGCTTTTAACTTGGGATGATGCCAAAAAAATCCGTTACGATATTATTTTAATGTTTGGTAGTGGATTTGCTTTAGCTTATGGCTTCGAAGTATCAGGATTAAGTACTTGGTTAGCCAATTCATTAAAAGTATTACAAGGTGCCAATCCCTTTGTTGTTATTTTCTGCATTTGTGTTGTTGTTACTTTAATCAGCGAATTTGCTTCTAACATTGCGAGTATTCAATTAGCAATCCCGGTTATGATTGCCTTGCAAAAAAATCTGGACCTCCCTCCCCTGGTATTAATGATTCCAGCTACTTTTGCAGCTTCCTTAGGATTTATGTTGCCGGTTGCTACAGCAGCCAACACAATTGTGTTCGGAACCAAAAAAATTGAGATAAAAGACATGTTTAAGGTAGGATTGGTATTAGATTTTATTGGAATTGTATTGATAAGCGTATTTTGTTACCTATTTTTGTAAATAATGATATCAGCAAAAAACATTCATAAAAAATATGGCGAGCTCGAAATTTTAAAGGGCATAACCGTTGATATTAATAAGGGTGAGATTATTTCAGTGGTTGGTTCATCAGGTGCCGGTAAAACAACTTTACTTACCATTTTAGGAACATTAGATCGTCCTACTTCAGGCGAACTATTTATCGACGGAACTGATGTATATAAACTCAACGACAAAAAACTCGCAAGCTTCCGCAATTTAAATATTGGTTTTGTTTTTCAGTTTCACCATTTATTACCTGAGTTTGATGCTTTGGAAAATGTTTGCATGCCAGCCTTAATTGCAGACACTTCAAAAAAACAAGCCGAAACAAAAGCAAAAGAATTATTAGATTATTTAGGATTAAAAGACCGCTTCACGCACAAACCTTCCGAATTATCTGGTGGCGAACAACAGCGTGTGGCAGTTGCAAGAGCTCTAATTAATTCTCCAAAAATTATTTTTGCAGATGAGCCTTCCGGAAATTTAGATAGTAATACTGCGGAAGAATTACATCAGTTGTTTTTTAATTTACGAAAAGAACTTAATCAGACATTCGTAATTGTTACTCACAACGCAGAACTTGCTAATATGGCCGATCGGAAATTAGTTATGAAAGATGGCAAGGTTATTTGAAGTACGAGTTACGATTGACGAAGTGCTAATTTTAATTACGTATTTTTAAAGGCTTTCACGTCATTAATAAGATCTCCGAAGAATTCCATAAAATCCTGTTCTATTGATTCCTGATTAGCTAAGAACAAAGGCACAGATTCATTTAACCAAATGCCGTGATTTATTCTGTGCGACAAATGTTTTAATACCAATTCAATTCCTTCAATTTTCGAGTACTCAAAAAACGTATTGTTTTTTACAACATAATTTAAAAATCCTTTCGAGGTTTCTGGTAAATGTTCCTCATTTTTTTGCAATACCAAATAAATATTTTTTGTAAAAATATCTAAACTTACATCAGAGAATTTATCAAAATTTTTGGCGAGAATATAATCGTAATAAATATCAACAAGCACTCCACTATATCTTTCAAAACCATCATAAAAGTTACGTTTGCTTTTAATAAACAAAGGATGAGTATCTGTAAAGTAATCTATACGTCGGTGTAAAAGCACTCCATTTTTAATTTCAGGTGGTAAATGCCCTGTATTCGCCAATTTTATGTGATCGGCAATGAAGTTTCCTACCGTGAGAGGCTCATTATTAAAGGAAAGGAAAGAATGGGCCAGGTAGTTCATTGTTGTTGATTATTTGGTTATAAAGTTATTAGTTAAAGGGTTATCCACAACGTGGGAACTGATAACCATTAACTAATAACTATTAACTTATTTTGAATTCTAAATTTATAAATTACTTTTGTAGTATAAGTTTTAATTATGAAGAAAACGTGCTTTTTAGTATCAGCAATTGTTTTGATAAGTTTGAGTTCTTGCCGTAAAGACCGTAGTTGCACCTGTACAGATAATGGTTCAACTCTTGGTACTTTTACTTATACTAATGTTAAAAGAAGTGAGGCAAAAACTTACTGCGCAAGCAATCAAACACAATATCAAAAAACAAATCCTAGCGCAAGTTGTAGCTTAAAATAATTGATGCGTTACATTTTATACATATACATTTTGATTTTGATTTTTTCATGCAA
>JAYTSW010000016.1:0-2862 GCA_043745425.1 Sphingobacteriaceae bacterium
GAACATTAAAGGCTTATAAGGATGCACTGCAAGACGTTTAATGTTATAAAATTCCCTTTATTTTGGTACATATTATTTTATGACCTATTTAAAAAACGAAAGCAAATAAAAATTATAGTATAAGATAAAAAGTTTATAAGCGTAGCTAAGTAGAATAAAAAGCGATCAAATACAGGTTCTCTAATTTTTTTTATGAAAGACACTATATTTAAAAATCAAATAGGTTAAGAGTTTAAATTTCTTTCTCTTAACCATATCTTTCTATAAAGTTCATTCGTATCATACTCTTGTGCTTGTTTTTCTATATTAAAATAGCGATTCCCCCTGGGATTATTGCCCACCCCTGCTAAATAAGCCCAATTTCCCCAATTGCTACAAACATCATAATCTATTAATTGTTGTTCAAAGTAAGCAGCGCCGTAGCGCCAATCGAGATTCAAATCGTTCACAAAATAACTCGCAACATTTTGCCTACCGCGATTACTCATAAATCCTGTGTGTTTCAACTCAAGCATATTAGCATCGATAAAATCAACTCCTGTTTGTCCATTTATCCATTTCTGCATAGTTTCCTGATTGTGTATTTTTAAATCGGGCTCTCCTATTTTTATACCAGCTTGTAAAAAAAAACTGTTTCGATGTTTTTTTATCATAAAGCGAAAATAATCACGCCACAACAATTCAAATACCAGCCAGTATGTAGATTCATTTGCACCATGAATTACCTCATACTTTTTTAGCTCAAAATAAATTTCTCTTGGCGATAAACAACCTTGGGCCAACCAAGCAGAAAATTTGGTAGAATAATTAGCACCTATTAAACCATTGCGCGTTTCTTTATACTTGGAAATGGCTTTACTTTCCGTAAAATAATAATGTAAACGTTTATAACCTTCGCTTTCCCCACCTTTAAAATCGAGAACTCTACGGGAATCTATTGTTATTTCATTTAGCCCTAAATTTTCTAAGGACGGTAATTCAAGTAATTTAATTTTTTGAGAAGGAATCATTTTTGGAGTGTCAAAAATTGTACGGACGACTGCTTCTTTTTCTATTTTTTTTCTGAAGGTTGTAAACACATCCGGAATATCTTTTATAGAAAAAGGTAAATCCACAGCATGATATAAAGTGCTAGTACTATATAATTCAAGGGTGCAATTTATTTTCCATAATTTTTTTTCCAGTTCTGTTTCCGTTTTTTTTTCTTCAAATGCTACTTCTTTTTTCGCATATACTTTTTGTGCACCAAATTGCAGCGCTATTTTAGTTATTTCTTCTGTAGCTTCACCACGAATAATTACTAAACCTGAACCTAATTGACGTAATTGTAAATCTAAGTCATGCAGTGATTCTAGTATAAATTTCGCTCTAAAATTACCTGTCTTTTTAAAACCAAATTCATTTGTATTAAAATGATCGCCTTCAAAACAATAAACCGGCAATATTTCATCACTATGCGCAATGGCCTGAACCAATGTTTCGTTATCGTGCAATCGTAAGTCGGTTTTAAACCAAACAATAGATTTTCTCATTTACAAATTATCTATATTCTTTAAATACAGCTCTGCTTGATTTAATAAGTCAGCTTTCGCTTTTGGCTCCATTTTTTTCCAAACATTGTACATCATTCCAATACGTGGATTTTTTGATAATTTATTTTCGTGTTGATCATAAAAATTCCAATATAAACTATTAAACGGGCAGGCTCTATCTCCTGTTTTAACAGCCTTTTTATAGTAACAGCCACTACAATAATGGCTCATTTTGTCAATGTATGCGGCTGAGCTCACGTAGGGTTTTGTACCTATAATGCCACCATCTGCAAATTGACTCATGCCTCTCGTATTAGTTATTTCAACCCATTCAAGCGCATCAATGTAAATGCCTAAATACCATTTATCCACTTCGTCAGGATCTACGCCGGCTAACAGGGCAAAGTTACCTGTTACCATTAATCGTTGTATATGATGAGCATACGCGTAGTTAAGCGATTGTTTAATGGTGTGACTTAAGCAGTGCATTTTTGTTTCTCCAGTCCAATACCACTGTGGTAATTTTTGTTGATGATTGAAAAAATTCATGCTCGCAAACTCCGGCATCTTTAACCAATAAATACCACGCATGTATTCTCTCCAGCCTAAAATTTGTCTAACAAAACCTTCTACTTGATTTATTTCTATATCATTAGGGCGAGCCTGCCACTCTTTAATGACGCGATTTATAACCTCCTTTGGCGAAAGCATTTTAATATTCATTGAAAACGACAAACGCGAATGGTAAAGCGACCAATCTGTAGATGTCATTGCGTCTTCATAAGTACCAAAAAGCGGTAAACATTCTTGCACAAAAAAATCTAAGAGTTTCAAGGATTGTTTTCTATTAATTGGCCACATAAAATTTTTCGCATCTATGTTTCCTAATGTATTAATGTTTGTTTTTTTTATTTCGTCAACAATATCTGTTACATCATTATCAAACACCAAAGGAGCTGTACATTTGTGATTAATTGGTAATTTTTTGCGGTTGTCTTTATCGTAGTTCCATTGCCCGGTTAGTGGTTGATTGCCGTCCATTAACACATTGTATTTTTTTCGCATGGCGCGATAAAAACTTTCCATTAGAAATATTTTTTTGCCTTTAAAAAAGTCGCCAAGTTCGGTTCGCGTGCTTAAAAAATGTTCGCTATCCACAGCATTTGTTTCTATGGTTAGTGTTTTACAAAAATCTTTTAAGTGCTTATCCACACGGTATTCATCGGGTAATTGGTACTCAAAATTTGTAAATTTTTGATTTGTAATCAACTTAGCAATGTTTTTATCAAACGCATGTAAGTTATTTTTATCGTTTAAATAAATGTAAGTT
>JAYTSW010000017.1:0-2860 GCA_043745425.1 Sphingobacteriaceae bacterium
TATGGCGTACATTACAAACATTTTTCTTCACTATCGCATTTAAAAGATGTTGGTTATAGTGGATTTGCCGATAATGAAGCAGAATTATTCGGGAAGAAATTTTATAAGAAGCATACCTTGAGTGGTGATTTCAATTACAAGAATAACATGATGCATTATTATGGTTTTGATACAACCATAAATAAAATAAGCGACAAAGAATTTACAAAACAAGCTTTTCAGTTATTTGAGCCGACTGTTAAGTTACAAAGTCATTATACGGATAGCAGTAAAATAAATCACATGATTAAATTATCGTATTACAATATGCGTGATTTATACAATGCTGCTGAAAACAATATTAAAGTAAATACGGATTTAAGCACTTATGTTAACAAAGAAAGTTTCCATGTTAATGTATTGGCAGATTATTACAATCACAAAAAACCAAAGGATACGATTAACGATTTTATTTTCTCTTTAAACCCTTATTTTGAAGCCAACGGTAAAAAATGGCATGCCGATATTGGGTTAACTGCCACCATTGATGCGTTTGACACGAAAACTAAATTTTATTTCTATCCTCAAATTAACTTGCACTACAATGTATATGAAAACATAATTATTCCGTATGCCGGAGTATCTGGAGGATTAATTAAAAATAGTTACAGAAGTTTAACGAATGAAAATCCGTTTATTAATCCGAATGTACATTACGCCAACACCAATAATAAATTTAATATTTTTGGAGGTTTAAGGGGTAACTTGAGCTCTACAACAAGTTACGACGCTAATGTAAAATGGGGACAGTACGACAGTTTACATTATTTCGTGATTGATTACGCGGGTGATCAAACACAAATAGATAATAAGTTCAAAGTTATTTATGATAATACTTCCCTATTAACGGTTGGTGGTTCAGTTAAATATCAATACAAAGAAAAAATACATTTCATCGCTAAAGGAAATTATTATTTATATACACCAAAAAATTTAGAGAGAGCTTATCACAAAGCGTCTTACGATTTAACTTTTTCTGGTATTTATAATCTGAAAAGTAAAATAATTCTAAAGGCAGATATATTTGTAATTGGTAATCAATGGGCATTAACCAAGACTTACGAGACGGGCAATACTTTAGTTACCGCACCTTTATTATTAAAAGGGATTGTGGATTGCAATTTGGGCGCAGAGTATCGTTACAGCAAAATGCTTAGCTTCTTTGTTAAATTTAATAATATGGCTAACACACGCTATCAAAGATGGGAGCGCTACCCTACTCAACGATTTAATATGATGTTGGGACTTACTTTTGTGCCGTTTTAATTACAATTTAAGATTCTCAGTTGGATCCCAACACAATTTTTTAAAATCAACTATTTTATCATTCTTTACTTTTATTTTTTCTTTCTCTAACAATTCCTGCATTTGATATGGCGTGGCGAAATGATGTTTACCGGTTAATTCTCCATTACGATTTACTACTCTATGTGCAGGCACTTTTGGTTTTTGAGAATGCGCAGCATTCATTGCATAACCTACAATGCGCGACGAGCCTGCAGACCCTAAATATTTTGCAATAGCTCCATAACTTGTTACTCTGCCTTTAGGTATTAAACGCACTACTTTATAAACCGAATCAAAAAAGTCTTTTTCCATTTTAGCTTATCATTAAATTACATCCCCTCACATCACTGTTATCAAATCGTCCCATTAATTCAAATTCATTACTATTTTTCATCCTTCCTAAGTCCTGGGTAGCTATAAACGAACACGAATTTACATTCGCCAAATCAATAATGTTTAATCCGCCGGTTTTGTTTTCTTTCACATAACTTAAAGGGTCATCAATATCGCGCACTAAAACTTTCATCCAGGGCGGACAAACAAAAATGCCTTCACCTTTTGAATAGGCTTGCGATAATAATTCTGTCATACCATATTCACTATGTATAGTTGAAACGCCAAATTTTTGGTTTAATAGTTGATGCAATTCTTCCTTTAGAAGTTCCTCTCGCCTCCCCTTCATACCACCCGTTTCCATGATTATAAAATTATCATCCAATATAATTCCTTTATCAGCTAAATCTAATAAAGCATAAGTAACTCCAATCAGAATTGTTTTAGATTTTTTTTGTTTTAGATTTTTTAAAGTCTCAATTAGTTTATCATAATCATCCAGAAAGAAACCGCTTTCAACTTTATTTGAAAGTTTAATTAGTTTATCAAACATATAAACCAGCGAAGAACCTTTTCGCTCGAGATAATTCGGTAAAAGAGCTAGAATTACAAAATCAGAAGGTTTTCCATAATTAAGATCAAACCCCTTCGTGAAACTGCTCTCATAAACCGAAATATCAGAAACAATGTGTTTTGACGGCGTCTGTGATGTAGTTGAGCTACTAGTAAACACAATAAAATCATCCTTTTTCTCGTTACATAAAATATCTTGTGTTTTAAAGAATTCGATAGGTAAAAAAGGAATTTGAGAATACAGTTTTACGGCCTCCACATTAATATTTAAAGAGTCTGTAAACGCTTTATATACCGTATTGTTTTGATATTGGAACTTAAAGACTGAAAGTGCCAAATTGTTAAATTCCAGCTCAGTGGAGAGGTTAAAAATGGTACTTATTTGAACCGGATGCATAATTGCAAAATTATGCTTAATTTTATAGGTATAATATGTTTAGTAAAATAAAATACAGTTTAATGATAGTGGGCTTACTAGCCTGCTTTTATGCTTGTGTTAAAAAGAAAACATATTCTCAAAGTCCGCAAATAGAATTCAAGAGCTTTACTCCGTTGTTAGGTGATACAGCGGCTGAACTCGTTATCGGTTTTTCGGATGGTGATGGTGATATCGGAAAGGACAAAGAAG
>JAYTSW010000018.1:0-10520 GCA_043745425.1 Sphingobacteriaceae bacterium
ATTCCCAAAGGCAATTTGCATTTGTCCGTTAGGTTTAGCTTGACCTGTTCCTACTTTTGAAACTGTTTTGTTAGCTGATAGTGCGAAGGAAATTGGTAAATGTGTTTCCTTCATTATTTTTTGGCGTATTTCAGAAGCTAATTTATAACAGCCAAAAAATTTATCCATGCCGCTTAAATCCATGTAAAATTCATCAATGGAAGTTTTTTCGTAAACGGGAACAGACTCTTTTATAATCTCAGTCACTTCATGCGAATGCTGACTGTAAGCTTCATGATCACCACGCACAACAATAGCTTGCGGACATAATTGCTTTGCCATTCGCATAGGCATAGCGGAGTGAATACCGAATTCACGTGCTTCGTAACTGCAAGATGCAACTACGCCGCGATCACCCGTACCGCCTACGAGTACAGGTTTACCAATTAATTTTGGATTTATTTTACGCTCTACAGATACAAAAAACGTATCCAAATCCATATGCACTACATTTCTTTCCATGATAACCCGAATTGTGCTCTAAGTTACCCCGTAATGAATGTAGGTGTTGCTACGATTTATAGCATTTTGGGAGAGTTGTGAATAAAGTGTAATTTCGTTTAAGAAATAATTTGAGTAATTAACAAATGCTTCAAAACGATTTTAAAGAGAGAATAAAATATGAGTTTCTTTAATAGGTTATTTACGAATGGAAAGTCTAAAGTTCCTTGCCCAAGATGCATAGGTAAAGGTGAAGTAGATTGGGGTGATATAAAAAGGCTTAATAGAGATTTAAAATGGCGGCCTGGTAAATGTGCTTATTGTGATGGTATAGGGAAGGTTGATTATGATATGGAATTTAAAGTTCCAGTTGATGAAACGTATTTATCAATTGACATACCAATAGAAGAGAGGCAAAAAGTAATAAACAATGAAGTAGAAGCAAGAAAAAGAGCAGAAACGTATGATATGCAAATGGATGAATTTATTGAGCAAATACGTTATCTCTATTTCACTGGAAAATTAGAAGTCGATAAAATAACGGAATTTTACATGTTGCCTAAAGTTAAATTCATAATGGAAGAAGGAGAATATCTAAATGAAAAAGCGGAATTGGTAGACTATATAAACAGGGTTATTGAAAATAAAAAACAAAGTTAATCTGCATTGTTTTGGAAATCTAATCAATCTTCTTAAAACGCATCTGGAAAACACCCCAGAAAGCTTCCTTGAAAATTTTGGTACTCATTTTGCTTACACCTTCAACGCGGTCGGTGAATAGAATAGGAACTTCAACCAATTTAAATCCTTTTTTGTAAGCGGTATATTTCATTTCAATCTGAAAAGCATAACCCATAAAACGGATGCCATCCAAATTAATAGTTTCTAAAACTTTGCGTTTATAACATTTAAATCCGGCAGTGGTATCCTTAATAGGCAACCATAATACAATTCGCACATACACCGAAGCAAAATAGCTCATTAAAATTCGTCCAATTGGCCAGTTACTAACGTTACCGCCTTTTATGTAACGTGAACCAACGGCTACATCAGCACCTTTTTCGCAAGCCTCAAGTAAACGAATTAAATCATCTGGTTTATGACTAAAATCGCAATCCATTTCGAAAATGTATTCGTATCCTTTTGCCAATGCCCATTTAAAACCGTGAATGTAAGCAGTGCCTAAACCTAATTTACCTTTACGTTCTTCAATAAATAATCTTGGAAATTTGCCTTGTAATTCTTTTACTTTTTGAGCCGTTCCATCAGGCGAGCCATCATCAACAATTAATAAATGAAAATCACGTGGCAATGAAAAAACCTTGCGCACCATTTTCTCGATATTCTCGATTTCGTTGTAAGTTGGGATTATGACAAGATTCTGACTCATTAATGGTGCTAATATACAAATTGTTGCATTACTTAAGCGGTAATGAAAACGTGCGCGGGGTTTTTAAATTGTACTTTTAAATAAAATTAACGGAATTATACCGAGGCTCATCTCGCTTTATTAACCTCATCCGTCACTGCGTGACGCCTTCTTCTAGTAGGAGAAGGGAATTTTCCACAATTATTAACATTGGCGGGTAATACAGCTACAATTAAGTATTTTTGTTTATTATGCTTAGCCTGAATCCCAAAGAACTTACTGTTGCCCAAGTACATCAATATTTGCTCGGCGCAGTTGGTCCACGCCCAATTTGTTTTGCAAGTACTATTGATAAAAACGGGAATAGTAATTTGGCTCCATTCAGTTTTTTTAATGTGTTTTCAGCTAATCCGCCAATCGCTGTTTTTTCTCCTGCCCGCAGCGGAAGAACAGGTGCCACAAAAGATACTTACGAGAACATAAAAGAAGTGCCAGAGTGCGTTATTAATATTGTGAACTATAACATGGTGTATCAAACCAGTTTGGCAAGCAGTCCGTACCCAAAAGGAACCAGCGAGTTTGATAAAGCAGGTTTTACGCCCGAAAAATCGCAATTAGTAAAACCATTTAGAGTTAAAGAATCACCTGTGCAACTGGAGTGTAAAGTAAACCAAGTGATAGAGTTAGGTCAGCAAGGTGGCGCAGGTAATTTGGTGATTTGTGAAGTAGTGATGATACATGTGAGCGAGGATGTTTTAGATGCTAATAAGGGAATCGACCAACATAAAATTGATTTGGTAGCACGTATGGGCGGCAATTGGTATTGCAGAGCTCATGGTGATGCACTTTTTGAAATTGAAAAACCATTGACTACCTTAGGGATTGGTGTGGATCAAATTCCAAACACAATTAAAAACAGTAAAATATTTACAGGAAATAATTTAGGACAATTAGGTAACGTTGAGCAATTGCCCACTAAAGAAGAAATTGAAAGTTATAAAACCACACAAAAACGCTTTGTTAATAATGATGAATTGCACCAATTTGCAAAAACATTATTGGATGGAGGAAAAGTAAAAGAAGCCTGGATGGCTCTTTTAGCGAATTAAAAGAATAATTGAACAATAGAACATTTGAAGTAAGAAGTAATAAAAAAATAAAAATAAATATATCATGGAAGTAACAGGAACACTAAAAGCAAAATTCGACACTCAAAAAGTAAGTGATCGTTTTCAGAAACGTGAATTTGTATTAACTACAGAAGCAAGCACGCCGTACCCACAGCATGTAAGTTTTCAGTTAACACAGGATAAAGTTAATTTGTTAGACCAATATAATGTTGGTGATGAAATGAAAGTTCAATTTAACTTACGCGGCCGCGAATGGAATGGTCCGCAAGGCATAAAATATTTCAATACGCTTGAAGCTTGGAGAATTGAAAAAGGAACTGGTGGCGGATTGTCAACTCCAGCACAAAATACCCAATCTAACAATGTTGAAAATACACCTTCACCTGTATTTACATCAAACGTAAACGATAACGACGATCTACCTTTCTAAGATGAAAGATTAAAGACACAAGATTAAAGAGATTTAGTCTTGTGTCTTTTTTTAATTGCAATCATGGCTAAATCCAAAATTCTTCTTATTTACACCGGCGGTACCATTGGTATGATGCAGGATGTGAAAACAGGTTCTTTAAAGCCATTCGATTTTAAATCTTTAACCAATCAGGTTCCTGAATTAACTAAGTTTGATGTAGAGTTATCTTCCATCTCCTTCGAGAAACCGATTGATTCATCTAACATGCACAAAGATGTTTGGGTGAAGTTAGCCAACATCATAAAGGACAAATACAATAAGTTTGACGGCTTTGTTATTCTGCATGGTTCAGATACAATGTCGTTTACTGCAAGTGCTTTAAGTTTTATGTTGGAGAATTTAAGTAAGCCCGTAATATTAACCGGCTCACAATTACCAATAGGAATTATTAGAACTGATGGCAAGGAAAATTTAATTACAGCTATTGAAATTGCTGCAGCTAAAAATAAAAAAGGTAAAGCCATCGTGCAGGAAGTTTGTATTTATTTTGAATACAAATTGTATCGAGGTAACAGAACTTTTAAATTCAACTCTGAACATTTCGATGCCTTCAAATCGCCAAATTATCCTTTTTTAGCAGAGGCAGGTGTTGAAATTCAATATAACGAACGTTTGTTTTTAAAACATAGTTCAAAACCCTTAAAAGTATATACTGAATTAGATAACGATATTTTAATTCTGAAATTATTTCCAGGACTAAGCAAAAAAATTACCACTTTATTAATAAATACCAAAGGAATAAAAGCAATTGTTTTAGAAACATTTGGCGCGGGAAATGCAACGACTGAGGAGTGGTTTATCAACGAATTAAAATCCGCTATTGCACGTGGCATCGTTATTTTAAATGTTACTCAATGTCACGAGGGTAGGGTAGTGCAAGGCATGTACGAAACCAGTCGCCAATTAAAAAATATTGGTGTGGTTAGTGGTCACGATATTACTTATGAAAGTGCTGTCACGAAATTAATGTTCTTATTGGGACAAAAACTTTCAGTAAAAAAAGTTAAAGATTTATTAGAGAAAAATCTAAGAGGAGAGTTAACGGAATAAGTTTATATTTACGTTATGTGATATTTTAATCATGTTACTAGCTGATTAAAATCAGTTTTTATTATTTTGAACATTTTACTTTTATAAAACAAATTTTACCATTATGAAACATTTTAGCGATAACATTATTTCCTTTTTAAAAGGAGCAGCAGTAAAATTAGAAGAGATGCAGGTTCAAGCCGCTTTAGGGAAAGCTGAGCTCGCCGATAAATTGGAAGAGATTAAAAAAGAAACTAAAGATAAAATAAACCATATTAAATGGGATGTTAACACAGAAGTTGAAGCTAATACAAAGAAACTTGAAAAAGTTAAAACCAAAATCGAACATTTAAGACTTCAACTGGCATTAGGAAAAGCAGAAACAATAGAAGCTTTGGCAGAACAAAAAAAGGAATTGAAAGCGACTTTTAAAGAAATTAAAGAGTTGTTAGAGAAGGACTAAGGTTGAATTGTGATTAACTTTCAAAGGACTCAATTAAACTGTTTGAATAAAATTCCTTTACTAACTCTTCATGATTCTTTTCTGAACCTTTTACTGAATAATTAAGAATCATCTCTGTATTTCGTTTGCCTTGGGTAGTAAGTTTCACCTTTAATTTATGTTTGCTGAATAACTCATTAAGTTCTTGCAGTCTTTCACTAGTATGTCCAATTAGAGTAATTCTATAAGCCCTTACAACATGTGTTTTGTCAATTATATTTTGAAACCAAGTAAAGCCTATCAGAACAAACATTACAATACAAAGTGATAAAAATGCAAATTCATATTGACCAATACCAATCGCCATACCAATCGCTGCAGAAATCCAAATTACCGCAGCTGTAGTTAATCCTTTTACAAAATTCCCTTCTTTAAAAATAGCGCCTGCACCAATAAAACCTATACCCGTTACAATGTTAGAAGCAACTCTTCCTGGGTCGGTATTCTTCCCTAAAATATTACTAATTATAGTAAACAAAGTAGCACCTACCATAATCAAAGTAACGGTTCTGAATCCGGCTGATTTGGTTTTATACTCACGTTCCGCTCCGATAATCGCACCGAAAGCAAGAGCTGTAAGTAATTTCAATAAATCTTCTCCGATCGATTCCATTTATTCAGTATTATTTCTTCTTACTATTCTTCTTCTCAAATTCCTTAATAATCTGCTCATCGGTTTTACCAATTAAAGCGCGTGCAGCATTAGCTTGTGCTGCCCACTCTGTATTTGGGAATTCATTAACTATTTTTCCATACAATTCGCGGGCTTTGTCTTCATCATTCAGCAAACTAACTTCATCATACATTTGCGCCAATAAAAACATAGCAGCACCACGATTTTTAAAATTGGGAAAATCTTTATAACATTTCTCAAAACAAACCTGCGCTTGCGGAATATTATTAATACTGCTTGCAATTTGTCCCGCCTTTAATAAAAATACAGGGGCTAAAGTATCATTCGGACAATAAAAACTAAAATCAGCGAAGGCTTTTATAGCAGTGTTTCCAACTTTAGGATCAAGTTCGGTTGCTGATAAAATAATACTGTCTTGTTTAATCGCTTCAAGATACAAAGTGCGGCATTCATTTGTATAAACAGAGTTACTGGCAATTACTGAATCTTTTTTTGGTTCAGTTTTTACTTCTTCTGTTTTTGTGCCCGTACAATTAACAAACATTAAAAACACAACAAAAGCCGCTAATAAAAGAACTAGAATTTGTTTTAGTATGTTTTTTAGAGTCATTTTTTTGGTCGGTAAACTTTTATTTTATAATCGGCACTTATTTTTCCTTTACTGATATCTGCCAATTTTCCAGCAATCAATTGGCGTTTCAACGGACTAATTTTATCGGTAAACAAAACACCTTGTATATGATCGTATTCGTGTTGAATAATACGGGCAGGGATGCCATCATATTCTTCGATATGTTTTTTAAAATGTTGATCGTAATATTCAATTTTTATTTTGGGTTTACGTAAAACATCATCGCGTAATTTAGGAATGCTTAAACAACCTTCGTTAAATTTCCATTCTTCACCATCTTCTTTAAGAATGCGGGCATTAATGAATACTTTTTTAAATGTTTTTAAAATCTTTAATTCTTTATCAGAGAGTTCGTTTTCATCATCATCATCCACTTCACCAAAAGGAGTTCCGTCAACCACAAACAAACGAATTGCTTTTCCTACTTGAGGTGCAGCTAAGCCAACACCATTAGCAGCATACATAGTTTCGAACATGTCGGCTATTAATTGTTCAAGTCCTTCGTGATTTTTTTCAATATCAACGCCTACTTTTCTTAGAACAGGGTCTCCGTATACAACAATTGGCAATACCATTTTTATGTTTAATGTTTTTGTGTTTAGTGTTTGGTTGTTTTTGTTTTGGCTCTAACATAAAACCTTAAACATCAAACAACAAAACATTTTTATCTACTATAATTTGGTGCTTCGCGTGTAATAACTACATCATGCGGATGACTTTCTTTAACACCTGCAGCCGTAATACGAATGAATTTTGCTTTTTGTAAGGCAGTAATATTTTTAGCACCACAATATCCCATGCCAGCGCGTAAACCACCAATCACCTGATAAATTACTTCTGCTAAATTTCCTTTATACGGCACGCGTCCGCTGATTCCTTCAGGTACTAATTTTTTAATATCATCTTCTGCATCTTGAAAATAACGATCCTTAGAACCTTTTTGCATAGCTTCTAATGAGCCCATTCCACGGTATGATTTGAATTTACGTCCTTCGAAAATGATAGTTTCTCCAGGGCTTTCTTCAACACCGGCAAACATCCCGCCCATCATAACTGTTCCCGCACCTGCGGCTAATGCTTTTACTACATCGCCTGTAAAACGAATACCGCCATCTGCTATAAGCGGAACACCTTTTCCTTTTAAAGCATGTGCCACATCCAATATGGCTGATAACTGTGGAACGCCAACACCGGCAATAATACGAGTGGTACAAATTGAACCAGGACCAATACCAACTTTAACCGCATCAGCACCCGCTTTAATTAAATCTAAGGCAGCTTTACCAGTGGCTATGTTTCCAATTACTACTTGTAAATCTCTATGTTTTCTTTTTACTTCTTTTAATTTATCAATAACACCTTTCGAATGACCGTGAGCTGTATCAATAATAATAGCATCAACACCTGCCGCAACTAAAGCATCAACGCGCTCTATAGCATCGGCAGTAACACCAACAGCTGCAGCGCAACGTAAACGACCCATGTTGTCTTTACAGGCATTAGGACGAACTTTTATTTTAATAATATCCTTATAAGTGATTAAACCAACCAATTTGCGGTCTTTATCAATAATAGGAAGCTTTTCAATTTTATGGTCTTGTAGAACTACTTCGGCTTGTTTTAAAGTAATACCTGCTTTTGCTGTTATGGCATCTTTTGCGGTAGTCATAACCTCTCTAACAGGACGTTTCATGTTTTTCTCAAAACGCAAATCGCGATTGGTAATAATACCAACCAAACGGTGTTGTTTATCAATAACTGGAATACCTCCAATTTTATTTTCAGACATTAAAGCAATGGCATCCCCAACAGTTCCGGTTTCAATAATCGTAACGGGGTCTAAAACCATACCGCTTTCACTACGTTTTACTTTACGAACGTGCATGGCTTGGTCTTCGGCACTCATGTTTTTATGAAGAACTCCAATACCGCCTTCCTGGGCGATAGCTATGGCTAATTGATACTCAGTAACCGTATCCATAGCAGCCGAAACGATAGGTGTATTTAACTTAATGTCGCGCGAAAAATAACTCGAGATATTTACTTCACGTGGAAGTACTTCCGAGTAATCGGGCACTAACAATACATCGTCGTAAGTCAGCCCTTCCGGAACGAACTTTTGAGCAAGATATGATGAAGCCATAGGAGTGAATTTTAAGATTATAAAATTCATGCAAATATAGTTAAAAAAACTGGTATGTCAAGTTTAGCTTTTATAGGGTAATTAATTAAATGTTATCTTTGGCGGCAAATTAAAGAACATGTTACGTAATATAGGTTTTACAGCGGTTTTATTGGTTTTACTAGCTTCTTGTGCTGGTGATAAGAAAGAAAGTAATGGTCTTTCTACCAATGATGTGACCAATACAGCTTCGGCTGATGGTGCCGAAAATGGTAATTTACCCAATATTAAATTTGAGGAAGAAGAACATGATTTTGGTAGGATTACGCAGGGAGAAAAAGTATCATTCGCCTTTAAATTTACAAATACAGGTAATAGCAATTTAATTATTACTTCTGCTGCAGGAAGTTGCGGCTGTACCGTTCCAGAATGGCCTAAAGAACCAATTTTACCTGGTAAAGAAGGAAAAGTAAATGTAGTATTCAGTAGCGAAGGAAAAAGTGGTATACAGGAAAAAAGTATTACTATTGTTACGAATTGCGAACCAAGTACACGTATTGTGAAAATTAAAACCGAGATTATAGTACCGGAAACATTAAAAGAAGAAAGCTAATCCTTCGGCAGGCTCAGGATGACACACATATTTAAACAAACAAACATCAAACAATAAACAAACAAACATGATACAACAATTCATTTTAATGGCACCGGCAGGTGGAGCAGCAGGAGGAAATCCTTTAATGCAAATTTTACCTTTAGTATTAATAGTAGTGGTATTCTATTTTTTCATGATTCGTCCTCAGATGAAAAAAGCAAAAGATCAGAAAAAATATATTGAGGCTTTAAAAAAAGGCGATAAAATTTTAACCATCGGTGGTATCTACGGTAAAATTGTGGAAATGCGCGAAGACGCAACTATTATTATGGAAGTGGAAGACGGTACTAAAATGAAAATTTCGAAAAACGCCGTTTCTCAAGATGCTACTGCAACTTTAAACCAAAATCCTTAAAACTATTGGCAAACCAAGAAGGAAATAGCATTAAACAAAAATTAATGCGCGGTAAATTATCGGCCTTCTTAGTTTGTCTTGTTGTTTCGGGGTTCTTATGGTTAAGTCACACTTTAAACCGACCTTATTTTTATACCCTAAATGTTCCTGTAAAGTTTGTAAACCTTCCGGCGAATAAAACTTTATTGTCGGAATTACCCAATCAGTTGAGGTTTGATATTAAAACCAGCGGACTAAAACTATTTTTTGTTTTATTGAATCGTCCGTTTAATCAAATTACAGTTGATTTTAATAGTTTGAAGAGTGATAATAAATCTCAGACTTACGCTATCAGTTCGGGGAATATTAATTTACAAACATCAACTAAGTTTGACGTCGATATAAAAAAAATCAGCCCTGATACTTTATATTTCGCTGCTAAAAGAGGTGTAAATAAAAATGTTCCTGTTCGTCCGATTATTTTCGCGAATGCCGATAAAGGTTTCATTCTTTCAAAAGCAATATTAAATCCGGCTTACATTACCATTAACGGTGATAGCGCGTCTCTACGAAATATTGATAGTATTTCAACTGTGCCTTTATATTTAAATCAACTCAGTGTAAATTATTCGGGTAAGCTTAATTTAGTTCGCCCATCGGAAAATGTATATTTAAATTTAAATGAAGTTAGTGTAAGTATTGCTGCTGATAAGTTATTGGAAAAAGAAATTGAAGTGGAGGTAACGGCTATTAATTGTCCGGTTAATTTTTCCCCTAAATTATTTCCTGCCAAGGTAAAACTGAAATTCTCGAGTGCTAAAAACGATTTTAATGATATTACGGCAAAGAATTTTAAGGCTGTTGTAAATTTCAGTAAACAGAAAAAAGAAATAAATAAATTAGCAGTTGAATTAAGTATTTTACCTACTCAGGCTCATGTTTTATCAATAGAACCTCAGGAAATAGAATTTTTATTATTTAAAAATAAGTAATGGTAGTTGGATTAACAGGTGGCATAGGAAGTGGAAAATCGACAGTTGCAAAACTATTTGAAGTGATGGGCGTGCCTGTTTATAATTCTGATATTCGCGCTAAGGAAATGTATTATAAACCTGAAATAAAAGAGCAGGTGATACGTTTGTTAGGAACTAACGCTTATGAT
>JAYTSW010000019.1:0-10512 GCA_043745425.1 Sphingobacteriaceae bacterium
CGAGGATTGCCAGAAATTTATAAATAAGATTTTGTTTTCTAAATTTAATTCAGGAATCAATTCAATACAACTATTACGTATTGCCGTTCCGTTTAAAGACTGGGCATGAAGAGATGATGATAGCCATCCGATTGATGCTATAATTAAAAAGTGTCTGATTCGTAATTTCATGAGATGAGGTTTTACATTTATTAATGATACAAGTTAGTAAAAGAAAGAAAACAAAAAAGGGAAATCTTTCAACTTCCCTTCCCTTTACAAATATGGTGCCAAAATTATTCGGCTAGTACGATTACTTTGTTTTTCAGAACCTCAACAACACCGCCTTTAACAGGAAAACTTTGTTTATTGTTCGAATCTTCAATAATCTCAATATTTCCTGCTTTTAAAGTGGCAATCATTGGCGCGTGATTACTTAACACTCCAAAAGAGCCATCAGACCCGCTAAAAATCGCGGATTTAACATTGCCTTCGTACAATTTTTTATCAGGTGTTATTATTTCGAGCTTCATTTTTTAATTATTTAGACTCCGCAATAATTTTCTTGCCTTTTTCAATAGCATCTTCAATAGTTCCAACTAAGTTAAATGCAGCTTCAGGATACTCATCCACTTTACCATCTAAAATCATGTTAAAGCCTTTGATTGTATCTTCAATACTTACAAATACACCTTTTAAACCAGTAAATTGTTCAGCAACGTGGAATGGTTGTGATAAGAAACGTTGAACACGACGCGCACGACTAACAACTAATTTATCATCTTCACTTAATTCATCCATACCAAGAATGGCAATGATATCTTGTAGCTCTTTGTAACGTTGTAAAATTCCTTTTACACGTTGAGCACAATTATAATGCGCATCACCTAAAACAGCTGCCGTTAAAATACGAGAGGTAGAATCTAATGGATCTACGGCAGGATAAATTCCTAACTCAGCAATTTTACGACTTAATACAGTTGTTGCATCTAAGTGAGCAAATGTTGTTGCAGGAGCCGGATCGGTTAAGTCATCGGCAGGTACATATACTGCTTGTACCGATGTAATGGAGCCTTTTTTAGTTGACGTAATACGCTCTTGCATTGCGCCCATTTCTGAAGCTAATGTTGGCTGATAACCTACAGCTGATGGCATACGACCTAATAAGGCCGACACCTCAGAACCTGCTTGCGTAAAACGGAAAATATTATCAATAAAGAATAGAATATCCTTTCCTTCGCCAGTACCACCACCATCGCGGAAATACTCAGCCATTGTTAATCCTGATAAAGCCACACGAGCACGAGCTCCAGGAGGCTCATTCATTTGACCAAATACGAATGTTGCTTGTGATTTTTCTAATTCTTTTAAATCTACTTTAGATAAATCCCAACCACCTTTTTCCATGGAGTGTTTAAAATCATCACCGTATTTTACGATACCTGATTCAATCATCTCACGTAATAAATCGTTTCCTTCGCGAGAACGCTCACCAACACCAGCAAATACTGAGTAACCTGAGTGACCTTTAGCGATATTATTAATTAACTCTTGAATCAATACTGTTTTACCTACACCTGCACCACCAAATAATCCAATTTTTCCACCTTTCGAGTAAGGTTCAATTAAGTCGATTACTTTAATACCAGTAAATAATACCTCTGTAGAGGTAGATAAATCTTCGAATTTCGGAGAAGCACGGTGAATACTGTATCCGTTTTCGTTCGATACGGTATTAATACCATCAATAGCTTCGCCTACAACGTTAAATAAACGTCCTTTAATTTTCTCGCCAGTTGGCATCATAATAGCCGAACCAGTTGAAACTACTTCAGTACCACGACTTAAGCCGTCAGTACTATCCATTGCTATTGCACGAATAGTGTCCTCACCCACGTGTTTTTGAACTTCTAAAATTAGTTTTTGTCCGTTTGCACGAACAATTTCTAAAGCATCTAAAATGTTGGGTAATTTACCACCTTCTAAATCAAATCTTACATCAACTACAGGACCAATTACCTGTGTGATTTTTCCGGATTGTTTTGACATGAATTAAGTTTCTAAAATTTGGGTGCAAATGTAGGTATTTTTTTAAACCTCATAAAAAATATGTTAATAACTTTGGAAGCTTTATTTTTGCGTTCTTGTGCCCTAAAGTGGAAGTGGTTAAATATATAGATAATTGGAGTTTTGTCGATAATAGTATCGTTACCATCGGTACATTTGATGGAGTTCATCGTGGGCACAAAAAACTTCTCCAAAAACTAATACAAATCAGGAACATAAAAGGAGGAAAAAGTGTGGTTTTTACCTTTGAGCCACATCCCAGGAAAGTGCTTTTTCCCGACCAAAGCGATTTACAGCTTTTGTCGAATTTGGAAGAAAAAATAGAGCTAATAAAGAAAGAAGGAATTGATATTGTTATTGTGTTTCCCTTTACAGCCGCATTTTCTCAAATAGAACCTGAAAAATTTATAAAAGAAATATTGGTTGAAAAACTAAAAGTAAAAACCTTGGTTATTGGCTATGATCATAAATTTGGCAAGGACAGAAAAGGCGATATTAATACCTTTAAAGAATTATCTGGCAACTATAATTTTAGTGTTGAAGAAATTCCTGCTGAAGAAATTAACGACATCAATATCAGTTCAACAAAAATACGAAAGTCGCTTTTTGATGGGGATATTAAAGGCGCAGCGGCTTTTTTAGGCTACAATTATTTTATAAATGGAAAAGTTGTTCATGGAAAAAAATTAGGTAAAACCATCAGTTTCCCAACCGCTAATATTGGAATTGAAGACAAAGATAAATTAATCCCTAAAAACGGTGTTTATTTGGTGGGGGTTGAGGTTGAAGGCTTTAAAGGTTTTGGAATGATGAACGTTGGGACAAATCCTACAACAGATACCGACGAAAAACTGAAATTGGAAGTAAATATTTTTAACTTTGATAAAGACATTTACGGAACGCCCATTAAAGTTGAATTTATAGAACGTTTACGCGACGAGAAAAAATTTAACACGATAGAAGAATTAATAACTGCTATTAAAAACGACGAAATAAATTGCAAACGAATTTTAAATATTTAAAAACTGCTTTACTAATTGTAACTCTATTTTTTGTTTCATTACAAAGCAAATCACAATTACTCGATTCAGTTGCTTTGGCACATGAAGATGAAATTACCAATTTAGATTCTGCATTATTAAACCCTGATAAAGTAATTAAGTTAGTGCTTCGTAAAAAACATCTCAAAAAATTTCCGGAAGAAATATTAAAGTTTAAAAATCTGCAGTATTTAGACATCAGTAAAAACAGCATTAGAGAATTACCAGATGGCATTGGGGACTTAACGCAATTACAATATTTAGCTTGCAGTAAAACCGGATTAGATCATGTGTCACGAGATATCGGGAAATTAAAAAATTTGAGATGGATTAATTTAAATCAAAATGAATTGGTGCTATTACCGCCTCAATTTGGTGATTTGGAAAATCTTGAAGTAGCGGATTTATGGAGTAATAATTTAAGTGAATTTCCAGCTACGTTACAAAAATTAAAAAAACTAAAAGTATTAGATTTAAGAAATATTTTATTCAGCGACGAGCAACATCGTTATATTCAGGAGCTTTTACCTAACGCTACTGTTTATCTATCACCTTCCTGCAAATGCAAGTGGTAAATTAATTTATCAAAATGTAGTTTCTACTTAGCAACATCTAGAACTGAAAAGTGGAGTAGAGGTATTTACTTTGTAATAGTTCATAATAGTGATGGAATAAGCGCAACTAAAATTGTACTCCACTAAACTTTAAACCCTAGTAAACAAATATCATCAGTTTGCGATTGGTGGCCTTTCCATTTCAGATGTTCTTTTATTAGAATATCTTTTTGGTCAGCTAAATCCTTATCGTTGATTTGTAAAAGCATTTGTTTTAAACGCACTTTGCCATAACGCTTTTCGGTTAAGCTTTCGAGTTGGTCGGTAAACCCATCGGTAGTAAAATAAATCACATCGTTGCTTTCTAATTGAATCATGTAGGTGGTAAAATTATTATCCAATTGATTTGTATTTGCACCACCAATAGCTTTCCGATTTCCTTTGTATTCTATTAACTCATTATTGCGCGCCAAAAAGAAATGATGAATTGCCGATGAAAACAAAAGCATTTTGCTTGATGTATTATAAATACCAAACGAAATATCTAACCCATCTAATATTTCATTATCCGAATATTTATTAAGCGCCCCTTGCAATGATGTGCTTAAGTATTCTAAAATAAGCGCAGGGTCTGAGTATCCCCTACCTTCAACGGCTTGTTTAATAATATCAGAAGCTAAAATAGTCAGCAATGATCCTGAAACGCCATGTCCGGTACAATCACCAACTGCTAAAAAAATATTTTCGTCCCTTTTTTCGAACCAATAAAAATCGCCGCCTAATGAATCGCGTTGACTAAAGATTAGGAAAGATTGAGGTAATAATTCCTGCAACAATTCTTCGGAGGGCATTAATGCACTTTGAATTCGGCGGGCATAAGTAATGTTATCCGATATATCTTTATTTTTGCTGGAAATTATTTCTTTAAATTGTAATTGCTCAATTACTGTGGCAGCCGATTCGTTTATTTCTTTTATCAAAGCTTTATGTTGATCAGAAAAATTATTGACTACAGGCGATAACAGATTTACCGATGCAAATAAATTATCTTTAATAGTTATTGGTAAACTTATAACAGCTCTCGCTCCTTTTGCCATCCAAATTCTGTCTTCTTCACTTAAATCGGGATCATTTTCAAAATCAGGTTTCTCGTAAATAAAACCTTTTAAGTGATTCGGAATAGTCGGTACATCTTTTGTTGAAATAAATTTACTTTTAATCTCACCGGTTTCAGGGTCTTTAAAAAATAAATTACCAACGTTTCGTTCCAAGTCATGCACCAAAATACTTACTCTCAAAACATTTTCAATATTATCCGACAGCAAATCAATAATGCCATTGTAAACATCATTTAAATTGTTTGAAGTAATAAGTTTGTTTTTCGATTCGTTTAAAATTTCTAGCTGCTTCGAATAATTTTCAATAATTTGATTTTGCTCGTATTGCATGAAATAACTGGCAAAGCTCGTGCAAATATCTTTTACCATTATGGCCGTGTCGGGTGTATAAGCATTTTTGTTAAGTGAAAAGAAGCCAAAGAAACCATACGTCTTGAATGCACTTGCAATTGGAAAAATAACTGCCGATTTATAAATAGTAACCGGCTGATGAAGATTCTTATATAAATTAATTCCTTCTTCGTTAGTCTCGAAATCGATTGTGTCGGTTTTGTAGTCGCTTAACCAATTGACTAGTTCGCTATCAACTTCATTCGTTGATGAATTAACTTTATAATCAGTTGTGCTTAAACTGTACGTGTGTAAAACTGGATGGTACTTATCAAATATATTTACGCTAAAATAATGACTCTTATCAGAATTGTTGCCAAGTAATAGCAAAATTTTAGTATACATATTTGCAGTCTCACTCGAAGAAAGCACAATTTCTTTTACCTGATTAATAACGCTTAAGTCGGCGTTGTGTTGCTTTAATTTCTCTTCAGCTAATTTTCGTTCTGTGATATCATTTCCAATCCCTACGATTGTGCCATTTTCAAGTAAAGTGTTATTCCATTGAATCCATTTTTTATCCTTGTTTTTTGTTTCTAATAATACAATGGTTGTACCCTCCACATCACCGCTTCTTATTTTTTCCGGATTAAGTGATGCTTCTGAAAGTACATTTCTTATTTCCCACCAACCTTGCCCAAGTGCTTCTTTTTCAGTAAAGCCTAAAACTTTTGTAAATATTTTGTTAATGTAAATTACATCTCCGGTTTTATCGGCCGCCATCACCATCGAGCTGCCATCATTTATTATTGTATTGGCAAAAACAAGCCTGTCGGATAAACGAAGTCGCACATAAGTAGCAATAATGGACACGAACAAAATAGAACTGATGGCAATTAAAAAAAGGCTAATGCTAAATTGTGGCTTAGTAACGGTTGTAGTTATTACTAGAGAAAGTAAGGCAATGATAATCGCAAAAACAACAAAGTGTTTTGTTTTTTCAAAAATAATTGTGCCAAGACTTAGACTGATAATGAGACAAATAATGAAGAAAGGATTTAGAGACGAATAATAGCAAAGAAAAACATAATACAAAGAAACCAGTTGATAAATAGCGCTTAAAATAATGGAAATATTTTTTTTAATTTCTTCAACAACATAAGATAGAATGGCAGTTACTAATAAAAAAATTGCAAGCGAAAATGAAAGATATAGTTTGTCGTCGTAATCATTCGAGACATAAGCGTACGCTAAGGCGGATAATGCAAGAATAGCGGCTCCAAAAAATAAAAGTATTCTGGCGCTGGTTAGATTAATAATTCCTGATTCAGACGTGTCGGTTAAATCGTTATTTAAACCTCTTTTCTTGCGGAGATAAAAGGCAATGCATGCAATGATTAATAGTAAAAAAATGCCGCCGCATAGCTTTATATTCTGCGAAACAGTGAAGTTGAAATTTAAATGTATTGTTAAACCAAACAAGGTCGTTGTGTTTAGTCCAACCACCTAAGCTAACTACCATTAAGCGGCAGGTATTAGAAATAATTTTTTGCTTTTGAATTAAGAATTAACGCAAAAAACTAAAAACAGAGGTTGGTAATTTTATCAAAAGTAAGGTTTTGAGTGCCTTTCATATTGAAAATGAGCCATAGTTATTAAGATTAGTCTTTTAATAAGTTGTTAAAAGAGCTCTATAAAGGCAGGATTTAAAAACAGACCTTTATTTTTAGATGTTTAAATTTTTAAGATATGCAAAATAGAATCCTCAAGATTTTTGTTTTGTTTTTAGTCTTCTCAAGTACAAGCTTGTTCTCGCAATCTAATAAAGAGATTGAAGAAGAGGCATATAATTTTTTTAGCAATAAGGATTACAAAAAAGCTTACGACCTTTACGATAAACTTTATAATAAGAATCCTAAAGAGTTAGATTATAAATTTAAGTTGGGCTATTGCTGTTTGTTTTATCATGAGAAGAAGGATAGAGCCATTTTGATTTTTGAAGACATTAAACTTAATAACAGTAAGAAGTCGAAGGATATCGATTATTATTTAGGGAAAGCTTATCATGAAAATTATCGTTTCAGCGATGCTATCAAATCATTAGAATCCTATTTGGCAATGATTGGGAATAAGGTTAGTGACGATGATAAATTATTTGTGGAGGACGCTAAGCTAATTATTAAAAATTGTAATAATGGCATTGAACTAATTGATAAAAAAGTTCAGGCTGATATTACCAATCTTGGCTCACCTATAAACACAGATGAAGTAGAAGGTGTGCCTGTAATTACAGCTGATGAATCGATGATGATTTTTACTTACGCAGGTAAAAAAAGTACAGGCGGAAAATTAAATGAAGAGTTAAAGCCAGATGTAAACGGAGAATTCCGCGAAGATGTTTTTATGAGCATTAAAAAAGCGGATTCAACCTGGAGCGATCCGGTTGGTATACCATCTTTAAACACCAATGGAAACGATGCGGCTATAGCTATTTCACCGGATGGACAAACCATTTTTTCATTCAGTAGTAATAATGATTTAGGAGATTTATATCAAAGTAATTTAATTGGTAGTGAATGGACAAAGCCTGCAAAATTAAATAAAAACATAAATACCGAAGCTTGGGAAGGAAGTTGTTCAATGACTGCTGATGGCCGTTATTTATATTTTGCAAGTGAACGTAAAGGTGGTTTAGGCGGAAGAGATATTTATGTTTCCGAAAAAGTAAATGGCGATTGGGGTCCTGCTTCTAACTTGGGTCCTACTATCAATACACCATTTGATGAAGATGCTCCTTTTATTCACCCCGATGGTATTACATTATTTCTTAGCTCTAAAGGTCATACGAGTATTGGTGGTTATGATATTATGTTCTCTATTAAAAAAGATGGAGAATGGTTACCACCAAAAAACATGGGAATCCCATTGAATACAACTGAAGATGATAGATATTATGTAATTAATGCAAAAGGTGATAAAGGATTTTTCTCTTCCGATAGAGGCGGAGCAGGCGGAAAAGGTAATCAGGATATTTATGTTGTAACGCCAGGTATTTTAGGTGAGAAACCAATTATCGCCATGCTAAAAGGCACTGTGTATGGTAATGACATACCAATGGAAGGTAAAATTGAAGTATTTAAAGTAGCTACTAACGCATTAATTGGTCCGTATTATTCCAATAAAGTTTCAGGTAAATATTTATTGGCATTAAGTCCGGGTTACGTTTATAAAGTAAAATGTAGTGCAGTTGGTTACGACCCGATTGAAGAAGAATTAGATATTGAGAATTTGGATAAATTCTTAGAGATTAAAAAAGATTTTTATTTGTACACACCCGACTTTAAACCTACAAATGTTAATGTGCCTTTAACTTCCATGACAAGTACTGCAGGAGTAATACCGTCAACTACAACAGCCACTCCAACACAAACTACTGCCACTACAACTGAAACAACATCAACTGTTGTAACAAACACCCCTACAACAACCGAACCTTGTGATCCAGGCGCACCAAAACCAGATTTTACACCAATCAAAGGAAAGTCGTTAAACGATATTGAAGTCTATAACAAACTTTTATCTATTGGTGGAAATATTTGCGCAGGCAACATGATTTTTAAAGTACAGATTGCTGCTTACCGTCATCCTGAAAATTATAAGTACGATCATTTAATGGCATACGGTAAACCTGAAGTTGTAAATTACCCTGATGGCATTACACGCTTTACGCAAATGGAATTTAGAACATTAAAAGAAGCAGAAGCACAACGTCAAAAAGCTATTGCTAAAGGCCAAAAAGATGCGTGGGTTGTAGGATTTATAGATGGCAAGCGCTATAGATTAGAAGAACTAATTATGATTGATTTCTTAGGCAAATCAATTAACTAATTTATTATAAGAAACTATCGTAAGGTGGTGAACTAGGTGTACTGTTTGTTTGTGTTAATTATAAAAAAAGCCCTGTAGTAATTTTACTACAGGGCTTTTTTATTTATTGATTAGTGAATTTACTTCGTCACCAATAATTTTTTAGTTGACTTACGGTTACCTGAACTTACTTCAATAAAATAATTTCCTGAAGCGATACTAGGAGGTAATTCAAAATTGTATTCGTAATTACCAGTAGCTAAATTTAAATCGCTTACAAAAGCTTTTACTTCTTGTCCGGCTACATTAAACATTTTAATTGTTACGATAGAAGCTTCATTCAATCCGAAGCTAACATTAACATTGTTGGTTGCAGCATTTGGAAACAAGTTGTAGCTGTTTAAAAAAGCAGAAGCAGTTTCGTTAATACCTACCGAGTTAACAGTAATCATCCCTTTAAAAAGATGCACTCCACACAAAAAATAAATATTCCCAGCTGAAGCAGCTGTAAATGTAAAGGTAGTTGTTTGAGACCCCCATCCGCCCGATACTGTAGTAGTAGCAGGGATAGCCCAATCAGCAGCGCTAACCTGATTGCAGGGATGAAAAGAACTTGCCTGAATAATAACTTGGTCTCCAATTGCACAAGTTGTAACACTTGGTGAATATGCAAATCCAACAATATTAACGGTAAATGTTGCTGCTTTTGTTCCTAAAAAGGCGATGCAAATAAAAAGAATTAAGTAGATTTTTTTCATATTTTTTGGTTTAATGGTTATAAACAAAATAAAGCATTTTAATGGATTTAAGCAAAACTTAGATTTAAAATCTGAGGCATTACTTATAAATTGTTGATTAATATGCCTCTTTTAAAATGGGTTTATACGTAAATTAGCGCTTTCTTTTTATACAAATCATCATGCAAAAAATCGATTATAACAACCAGCTCACAGATGTAGAAACCGCCAAAAAATTAGGTCTTTTACCTGAGGAGTTCGAAAAAATAAAAGTCACTTTAGGAAGAGTTCCAAACTTTACCGAGTTATCTGTTTATTCAGTGATGTGGAGCGAACATTGCTCTTACAAAAATTCAATTACTTGGTTAAAAACATTGCCAAAGGATGGTCCGCATATGTTAGCTAAGGCAGGAGAAGAAAACGCAGGTCTTGTTGATATTGGTGATGGATTAGCTTGCGCCTTTAAAATCGAATCACATAATCATCCAAGCGCGTTAGAGCCATATCAAGGCGCTGCAACTGGTGTTGGTGGAATTAACCGAGATATTTTCACAATGGGCGCACGACCGATTGCTCAATTAAACTCATTACGTTTTGGTGATATCAATTCAGAAAAAACAAAATGGTTAATTAAAGGTGTTGTAAAAGGTATTGGCGATTATGGAAATGCATTTGGTATTCCTACAGTTGGAGGTGAAGTATTTTTTGATGAATGTTATAATGTAAATCCATTAGTAAATGCTATGAGTGTTGGCATTATGAAAAAAGGAGAAATGGTTAGCGCTATTTCTTACGGCGAAGGAAATCCAGTATTTATTGT
>JAYTSW010000020.1:0-2813 GCA_043745425.1 Sphingobacteriaceae bacterium
AAAAATTATTATTCAGAACAGATGTCGGAGTTTTAGTCTGCACAAATCCATTAACATGGAAAACCGATACAACTTATGCTTCTACCGATTTAAATATTGGAGGTTTACCACTCAATTGTAAAATGATAGATATTAATTTAGCTGATGCGAAGATTTCCGACAAAGGTTTATTGTGGGTACATCGTCCAAAAAATAAAACCAATAAAGATTACCGGTATATCGAATCGGAAAGCTTTCATAACATCGAATACAATTTATTTTACATGAATATTCGTGAAAACGTAAAACAAAGAGTGGATGCCTGGTTTTCTGAAAAACAATAATAATTTGTATACAGCACTCCTCTGAAAGTCTCAATTGGCGTGGCTTACAGCCCTATTTTTAGAACTCAGCCTTTTTTAGTATTTTTAAAAGGTAATGCATCATTTTAACGTAAGGGTATACGGTATTTTAATAGACAAAGGAAACGTTTTAGTTTCTGATGAATATATTAAAGGTAAATACATCACTAAATTTCCGGGTGGCGGTTTGGAGTTTGGTGAAGGAACTTCGGATTGTGTTATCAGAGAATTTAAAGAAGAATTAAATTTAAAAATTGAGGTTATCAAACATTTTTATACAACTGATTTTTTTGTTACATCCGCTTTTAATGTAAAAAGTCAGATTATAAGTATTTATTATTTGGTGAAAGCGCTTGAGCCTTTAAATTTTAAAATCAGCCATAAAGAATTCGATTTCGAAAAAAAAGAAGGCGCCCAGTCAATTAGGTGGCTGGCCTTAGAGGATATTAAAGAAAGTAATTTTACATTTGTAATTGATAAAAAAATAGCAGACTTATTAACCGAAACTGATTTATGATACAACGCGTACAAACTTTATTCTTGCTAGCCATTGTGGCCACTTCAGCAATTTTAATTTTTAAACCTTTCGAGGTAGTTAAAGATGGAACTACCACTTATTTTGTTTCGTTAATGCCCGGCGCACTAAAAGCGATGATTAAACCAACCATTTACGCACCAATGGCTCTGAATTTTCTTATCATGAGTTTTTCGTTGTACACAGTATTTAAATTTAAAAAAAGGAAGAAACAAATTAAATTCAGTCAGATAATTTTGGTGCTATCTGCCATTTTAATTGGTAATTTATTTATGCTTACTTTTTTAAAGACTGGAAATACAGGTATCGTTGTCGACTATACAAAGTATTCGTTTATTCCGGTTATTAATATTGTATTTGCTTTTTTAGCACGTTGGTTTATTAAAAAAGATGAAAAATTGGTTCGAAGTGCGGATAGAATTAGATAAATGAAAAAAAGAAATATACTTTTTGTCTTATTACTTTTTAGTTACTGTTTCTCTTTCAGTATACATGACTCCTTAATTAATTTATTAGATTTTAAAGCCAATAAAACAGAGGGTAATGTAACTCTCGGTTTCTCAGGTGGAAAAATAAAAAACAATATCCAGGCCAACTGGCTCTATTTTGGATATGATAGTAAATCTATAAAACTAAACACACGTAGCGATTCGAATTTTAAAGTAATAGATCAAACTTGTCTCTTCTTTTTTAACAACGAAGATGATCGCAAAGATTCAATAAAAGAAGACCAGAAAGAAGAAGTTGATTTTAACGGAATTGCCTGGTATAAAATGTATTTTAAAGTGCCTGCGGGTCAGGATAAGAAAATATATTCGATGTTATATACTCAATTGGGGGCTTCTGAAGTATATCTCGACGGACAATTAATTAAGAAATTTGGAAGCATTGATGCAAATGGTAAAACAATTAAAGCATTAAAATCGACTGAAGAATATATCCCTTATTACATTTCTGATACTTTGGTGCATGTATTTGCAATTCGATATTCTTCTTCTGATTATAAAGAATATCTGGATAAATACGAATACGCCGAAGTTGGCCCCTTTATAAGATTTAACGGTAATGAATTTGAAAGTAGGGAAACTTTATATTTAAGTTTAATTTTTACGATTACTAATATGATATCGGCGTTCTTTATTGCGCTGTTTGTCATTCACCTTCTTATCTTTTTATTTTACCGCGAAAAAACCTTTAATTTATTTTATTCATTATTTCTATTATTCTTATCCTTAAGTTTTTTTGAATTTTATTACGTTAAATTTATCGATGACCCGAAAACCTATTTATGGGTAAATCATATTGATGCCTTATTCTTTCCGGCCTGTTGTTTCTTTTTAGTGACCTTATTAAACAAACTATTAAACGTAAAACGAACAAAGCATTACATAGTTTTTATCGGGATGTTTGTTTTACTAATTATTACTAACCTTTTCTTTTTAGGATTTTCAGATGTAATAACGACATCCATGGTTTTTTATGCTTATTTCAACACGCTTGCCCATTCTATTGTTGGAATTAAACGTAAAATACCAAGTTCAAAATTTCTGGGTTGGGGTATATTAAGTTTTACCATCGCTATTGTTATAGCAATTGTTATAGCCTGTTTAATGATCATGGTGTTTTCTGAATCAGATGCCGTAAAAGATATTTTATTTTACGTTTTAATTTTTGATGCCATTGTTGCTATTTTAAGTATTCCAATTTCGATGACGGCTTACTTGGCATATGATTTTTCGAGAACTAATAAATCTTTATCTGACCAATTAAAAGCGAATGAAGAATTAAACAAAAAATCATTAGAGCAAGAAAAAGAAAAACAAGAGATTTTAGAAAATCAAAATAAAATTTTAGAAACTCAGGTTGAGCAACGTACTAAAGAAATTGGCGAGCAAAATAAAGTATTAGAACATCAGAAAAAGGAAATTACGGACAGC
>JAYTSW010000021.1:0-10384 GCA_043745425.1 Sphingobacteriaceae bacterium
AAAGTACTGGCCGGCCTGCACCACAATATTCAACTGTTTTACTTGGATAATCAATTACGCAAATTGACATTACTAAACCTTCAAAATTTTTATTTTCTTCTGATTCATCATGTGTGTCAAAGAAGCTTCGTAATTCCAAATTTAGATTTTCTATAATTGCATCTGGTTCGAATATTTCCTTATCAACAATTATTTTGTTTAAGAACGCTTTTGAAATAACAGTTAAAAAAGCACCAGGAACACCGTGGCCAGTACAATCAATTAAAAACACAATGGTTTTATCTTTACTTACATTGTAGAACCCGTAATAGTCACCACTCACAACGTCTTTAGGCTGGAAGTACAAAAATGTTTTCAGGTTTTTTTGGGCGTGATTGAGATTGGGTAATATGTAAGACTGGATTTTTTTAGCATAATTAATACTGTCTTTTAAATCTTTCAAAACTATATTTAGGTTCTCATTTATTTTAGCAATAAGTTCTTTTTCATTACTAATTTCAATCGTTTTTTGCGCTATAATATCCTGCAATATTTTTTGTTTGCGAATAAGGTTTTTAGTTCTTGAACGTATTAAGTAAACAAACAATACAACTAAGGCCACAAATAGAATGATGTAAAATAAAATTTCTTTCCAGAAAGGGGTTTTAATGGTTAGTTTAAATTTTACCGGATTAGAATTCCATAAGCCATCGTTGTTCGCGGCGTAAAGCACAAATGTGTACTCCCCATCTTTTAATTTAGGAAAGCTTAATTTCCGCGTTTCACTTGTGATGATTTCCCAGGTATCCGTTAAGCCTTCTAATTTAAATTTATATTTTAATTTATTTGGGTCTTGTAAGCAAATACCAACAAAATCAATTACGAGATTATAGGAATCATAATTTAATACAGTGTCTCTGTAAATTGGAATGAGAGAATCGTTAAGTGTAATTTTAAGTAGGTTAAGAGTGGGTTCTACTTCATTAAACCGCTGTTTAGTTGTATTAATTCTCGCTATACCGTCGGCGGTACCAAAAATAATTTCATTCTCATCCTTATCATAGAATAAAGCATTTTCTATAAAAAAAGTTTGAAGTAATTCGGAATTACCATCAATCCTATTAAAATTCTTTTTATTAGTGTTTTTATAAGAAATTCCATTCGAATGGCTCACCCAAATACCATTTTTATAATCAGCCACAATGCCATAACAAAAATTAGATTTCAATCCGTTTAAAATATTAAAATTTTCAAATGTTTTGCCATTGTACTTAAAAACCCCATCGCCACTTGTGCAAATCCATATATTATTTTTTGTGTCTTCACAAACACCATTCGTATGAAAGTTTTTGAGGCCTGCGACGTCATTGAATTTTTTTGCGTCTTTATAATCATCTAAATAGTAAATCAATGTTCCTGGCGAGCAAACCCATAAATGCTTTTTCGAATCAGAAAAAACAAATTTTACATTGTTGTGCAATAATCCTGATTCGGTATTTAATAAAGTATAATTGAAATTAGTTGGATTTACAATGTACAGTCCGGATGTTGTACAAACCAATAAATTCTCATCATCAGAAGTTAAGGAGTTAATGATTAGTTTTTGATTAACTGTTTTTAATAAGATTTTAGTTATTTTTTTAAAAAGCGTATCGCTTTGAAATAACTCTCCTCCAGTATTTGAAAATATAAGATTGGATTTGTATTTAATTAAGTTATTAATATTTTTATCCTTAACTAATGGATGTTTTACAAAATCAATTATATCGTTTTCGTAATAACCAATACCCTTACTGGAAGCTAATACAATTTTTCCATGAAGTTTGAGACTGGCATTTACTGCTAATTTCTTACCTAATTCCGATACATAACTATAACTATATAGTTCGTTACATAATTGTTGTAAGCCGTTCCCGTAAGTTCCAATCCATAAATTATCTTCCCTATCAACAAATGCACTTTGAACAGCATTAGAATTTAAGCCGTTATTCGTTGTATAGTTAAATATGCTACGCGTTTTTGTATTGATTTTAAATATACCGTTATCGGTTGTAGAAAGGTATATGTTCGAAAAACGGTCTGAAATTATTCTTGTAAATATTGAACCATCGTTTTTTGTTATTCTGAATGTATCAAGGGGAGTAAGCTTATCATCAGTATTAAAAGTTAGGGCACCATATACATTATCCACAACAATCAAGTTGTTGGTAAAGGCATTCAATCTCATCCGAACGGCATCCTCAAGGTTAAGTTTTTTGCTAAGCTTATAATTTTTATTTAGAAGCGCTTTTACCTTAATGCTATACACGCCATCAGACTTTAATAATAAAAGTTCATCTTTTAAAGCAGTAATGCTGCGAACTTCATTAAAGGATTCATCGACAACATTTATGTAATCCTTACTTTCTTCATCATATAAGATAATGCCGGTATTGTTTTTTAAGAAAATATATTTGTTGGTGGAGATTTCGATTATCTGAATGATTTTCGATTGAACTTCTTCTTTAAATTTTATACTTTCAATTTTTCCATTAGTATGAATAAGGCTTATACCGCCTTCCAGATGTCCTAGCCACACTTTGTCTTCATGGTCACAGTAAATGTATGTAACAAAATTATTAGCAAGCCCTTCCTTCGAAGTAAAAATTTTAAACTTATTGCCGCCGTAAACAGTTAAGCCGCTACCCGTAGCAATATATAAAAACCCACGTTTATCTTGCCTGATGTCGTTAATGAAGGATTGCGAAAGGCCATCATCTTCAGTAAATGTTTTAAACGAAAAGATTTGCGAAAAAACAGAAACAGATAGAAAACATAATACATATAGCAGTGTATTTTTCATTATCGTTTCTTACTTGGTGACTTTAATTTTATAATTATATTTTGGAACCCCACCAATAGGTACGGTATAAAATGGCATAGTTTCCCCGTATTGATTAACGATGAAAACGGTGATGTTGTTATTTTTTACTGGTTTTTTCTTTATAAACTGAACATCTAAAGATGTATTTAACTCATCAGCAAGAATTTTATGTTCTGATACCTCCCAATTCGGAGCTTTGCTTATGGTGCTTTCTTCTCCTTTTTTTGCAACTGAAACAATTCGAATTAAACCTTCTTCGTCATAATCATATACATTAACTTTTATTGAAGTAATTCCTTTTGCAACAAAAGGGTAAAGGTGACAAACTGTAAACTCCTTATCGAATGAACGGAAACAATATTCGTAGGTAAAAATATTTCCACCTTCCACTTTAATATTATCATCTTTAACGGAAGATAAACTTAATTTGTAAAGGTTTCCATCATCACCATCTAATCCTTCCACCACTAATTTAAAAATGTAACCGTTTAATTCGGGTTGTAATTCACCTTCAAGTGGATTAATCGGACCAAAACTATACCAGTTTTCATCGTAAGCTTTATCATCACTAAAAGTTTTGGTATGTAATAAAGAGCCGCTGTTGTAATTTCCTTTTGGATCAGTTTTTTTTGCATCTTCGTTACTGTGCGCACCTTTACCACCGTATAAAGTAAATTTTGTTTTTGAATTAAAGCCACCGCGATTTTCATCTAATTTTCCAGCGTTATCCGGGTCGAATACACGAATAAAAAAAGGTGTTTTTATGTCCTGCGGTATAGTAAAAAAGTAAATTTGAATATTGTCATCATCACCCCAGGTTTTATCGGCTCCTTTGCTAAATGTTACCAAATAAGGTATGTTCTCATCTGTTGAGGGCATTATTTGAGAAAATAAAGAATTACATGAGAGAATAAGAACAAGTACGGGGATGAAATTTCTCATAAATACAGTACAATTTACCGTAATAATAACATAATTAATTTTTATTTACAACAAAAATGCCCTTATGTTCTAGATTTTCAATATAAATCCTTTTTCCTTCGTAAAAGACCGATACAAATGCATCAGTTTGACCCGCTAAAACTACTTTTTTATTGAGTTCAAAAGCTTCAGCTAATGTTTTAAAATTTCCACCAATTGTAATGCGAACAATACCATCACTTAATGATTCAACATGTATAGAGCCAAGGTTTTTCAAACGAGGAAAAGCATAATTTTTACGATATTTAAATACGGCAATCTGAACTTTAAACTCTAAACCATCGGCACTTATGTTCCCGTATTTTTGAGTATACATTACAATTTTCTTTTGAATATTAGTGCGCGCTTCAAACACATTATTTTCTATTGGTGATGTTTCGGTAACATTAGAATAACTGGATGAATTACTAGTATTTTCTTCTGTTTTTTGTTCAGTAACACTTTCTTCTTTTCCTAAAAAAACACCTCTTCGTTCTAAATTCTCAATATACACTCGTTTGCCTTTGTAATAAACAGAAACGAAAGCATCTTCTTGTCCTGCGTTCACTACTTTTTTGGTAAAATTAAATGCCTCGCTAAGTTTTGTGAATGAACCGCCAATAGTCATGCGTGTTATGCCATCGGGATGTTCTTCGTTTACTATAGTTCCTAAGCCGGCAAGATTAGAAAAGTGATACGATTTGCGTTTTCTGAATGCACCCACCTGAACTCTGAATTCTAAATCTTTCACACTAATATCTCCATACTTTTCTAAATAGTATTCCAATTTTTTCTGAATATTGGTTAACGAGTTAAATTCTTTTTCATTACCAATGTTTAGGTTTTCATTAGCATCAATTAAAGATGCTTTGTTTGAATTTTGTTTTTTTGTTTTTGAAGTAGTGTTTGTACTTGCTATGCTTTCGGTTTTATTTGTTTCTGTATTATTTTTTTCATCATCAGGAACTGAATTAGTTGTCTCAGTTTTTTCAGTAACGGTATTTTGTTTTTCGCTTTTGTTTGAAATTGTATTTGCGTTTTCTTTTTTTACAATTTCATCCGTTTTATTCTCGATATAATTTTGTGGTGAAGCGGCATAAACAGAATCTCGTATGGCATTCAGCTTAGTTTCTTCAAATGTTGCAGGATGAATATTAGCCGATTGATCGAAAATCATCTCGCCATTTTTGTAACCAATAACCACGGGATTTTTAACGCCGGCCTTTAATGATCGCTGATAATATTTTTCGATTTCGTTTAATTTTTTCTCATTACCATATGTATAATGGTATTCGTTGTTAATAATACTTTCAGCAATACCTATAAGCCCTTTTGAATTCAGATACGTAGTGTCTTTTTTAATTTTACTGGTTCCGAAATGCACTTTAAATGTGACGTCATTTTGTTCCTTTATTCTTAATAAAGTGTCAATTCTTCGTGGTATATAGGTAAATTTACTTTGTCCTTTAGCTAACGCTTCAACAATTTCCTTTTTGCCTGCTTTTGCAGCTAGCATGCTTTTAACTTCTTTAGCCAATTTTGTACCGTTAAGTCCAGACTTATTGAACATTTCTACATCTTTATCAGTAATCAAATTATTAAGCGAATTTGTATCGACTTTAAATGCACGATAGGCGTATTTGGTAATTTCTTCATTAAATTTTCGTTGCTCAACACCAGCCCAAGTACTTCCATCAACACAAACCACATTTTTTGTCGTACATAGTAATTCTTTCTTCTTAGTTTTTGTATTTATTGTAACAACACCCAACATAATTTTATAATTACCGGGTTTCGAAAAGGAATGTGTTACTTCTTTGCTGCGTATTCTTTGTTTGCCAATTTCATAATAATAACCTTCTATTTTATTATCTGGTAAATATGTCCAATCTGTATTTATAAGAAACGATTTGTGTGACTGAACTGTATCTAAACAATTTATCTTTAACTGAACAATAGAGTCAACTTTTAAATCGAAAGTAGCCTGACTCATGAAAACAGATTTCGTCAGCGAATCAATAATATTTAAGTTGATTAAGTAATTTCCTGGTCCGGGGAAACAATGCCGCAGGCTTAATCCTTTTTGTTTGGTGCCATCGCCGAATAACCATTCGTAATAAAATCCTTTGGCTTCTTTTGTATCGAGGGTGCTTTCTTCACTTAAATTATAACAGTAATCTTCAGCAATACTTTCTTTACAATTGCCAAAAGTAGGCCAAGTTTGCATGTAAAAATAAATATCATCCTGATTATCCTCGCGATTTGAGGAGAAATAACCTTTTTCCTGTGTTGAGTCTACGTAAATAGCAAAATCATCATGCTCTGTATTCATTGGCGGCCCAGCGTTTTGAATGATTGAGGAACTGCCATCGAAAGTGTATTTATATAAATCCAGTTTACCTAAACCGCCAGGGCGGTTACTAGAAAAATAAATTTCATTTTCATTAATGACGAATGGAAAAAATTCATTCTCTTCTGAATTTAAAAAATCACAATTTTTATAGTTATCCCATTTTTTTGCATTTCCCCATTCTTCTTTTTGTTTTTCAGCGGAGTAGATATCTGTTTTACCTTTTCCGCCTAACATGTTGGATGAGAAATATAATTTTTGATTATAAACAAATGGATGTGCTGCTGAAAAAGTACCAGGTAGAACCAGCTCAGGAATGGGAGCTAAGAATTCATCATTTTGTAAAATCGCTGAAAAAATGGCCAGCTTATATTTTTTTGAATAACCTTCACAGGCAATATCAGAACTATAATATAATTTGGAAGAGGTTTTATCAAAAAAACAACCACCTTGATTTAACGGTGTGTTAATGGCGTCGTTCAACGGTTTTATTTTGGAAATAGTAATCGAGTCTAATAATTTTCCGGAATACAAATCGAGCATTTGATGCTGTGTAGATGTTTCCATATTCACTACACCAACTTTACGCTCCGCTGAAGAAGAGTAATAAATGCAATTGCCGAATACGTAGGGCCCGAACTCAGACTCTTCTGTATTTTGTTTTATTGGTTTAATCTCAATCTTGGTATTATCAAAAAGCGGATTATTCTGCGTAAAGGAACTTAAGCTTAGAATAAGGAATAAACAAGAAACACAAATCCTATTCATAAAGTGTGTTAGAAATAACGTGGGGTTGGTGCATCTGTAAATTTACCAAAAAAGTAATTCAGCATAATTTCATGTGTGCCCGAATTGTATCTTCTTAATGGACCAACAGAATAATCATAGGCGTAACCAAACTTAAATTTCTTATTCACGGCAAAATCAAAATAAGCTACGATAGCATCATTATTTCTGTAAGCTAAACCAACTCCTAATATATCATTGAAGTAAGCAGTACAATTTAAATCAAACTGTACAGGAGAATTTTTTATTTGTCGAACAAGCACAGATGGTTTAAGAATAATATTGTCTTTTAATTTTATGATGGCACCACCTATAGCATTAAATTCATAAAACTTAGTACCGCTTTTGGTTTTCACTAATTCAGGACTGGATAAGCCAAAAAACATTTTTTTAGTGTAATAATAAATTCCGGCTCCTGTATTAAATAAGTTTATAGCAGGGGAGCTGGCAACATAAGCAGCATCACCTTCTTGAGTTAAACGTATTTTAGAAAAATCATAATAAATACGTTTGTAAGCTGGTTGTAGAGCAAATGATAAAGTATGCTTCTTATTTAGTTTTATGCGATAAGCAACAGCAACCTTTAAACTATTCGTACTGGTAATACCAATTTTGTCATTATCAAATTGCAAACCAACCGAAAGATTTTTTGGTTTTATTTCCATGCTCGATAATAAACTAAAATTCTGTGGTGTTCCGTTAAATCCTGCCCATTGCTTACGATACACCATTGTAACATCAAGTGCTTTCTTTTGTCCGGCGTAAGCAGGGTTAATAGCAAAAGTATTAAACAAGTAATTAGAGGTAAGGGAGGAGTGTTGCCCAACCAAACTGTTTGCAAAGAATAAAATAACCAATATGTATTTTACAACTCTCATCTTCTAATTAACACATAACCCGTTTTAATTTCATTATCCAATTTAATTACATAGAAATAAGTATCTCCGGTTAAAGGTTTACCATCCTGATTCACACCATTCCATGTATTTTTATAATCATGATCTTCAAATTCAATATTCCCCCAACGGTTCACAATTTTCACTTCAATTTGTTTGTAATAATCTGAAATAGGAATTTCGAAATAATCGTTAATACCATCGCCATTCGGTGAAAATGCATTTGGAATTTCTAAAACAACTAATGTAATATTTAATTCATCAGAAGTGGAACCGCAGGTTTCTGTTATTGTCCACTTAATAGTGTTAACACCCGGTACCAAATTTGTTAACTGTGTTGAATTTTGATTTGGATTCCCTATATTATAACTACCACCAACAAATTGCCAAACGCCAGTACCAGCCGTTGGTAAATTTCCATTAATGTTTAAGCTGGTAACATAAAGTGTAGTATCGTTTCCGGCAAAAGCCTGCTGAACTGGCGGCAATACAATTAATAAAACGGTATCGGTACTTGTCGGACAATTACCATTACTTGTTGTCCAAACCAAAGAATTAGTTCCAGTTGATAATGAAGTGACACTTGAAGTGTTTACTGTTGGCGAGGTTACAGTTCCTGTTCCTTTAACAACCGACCAATTACCAATTCCTATCGAGATTAAATTACCTGCAAGCAATGTTGAGTTAGGACATAAAATCTGATCAGGCCCCGCATTAGCTAATGTAGGGAACATTAATAAAACTATATCAACTGTATCGGATGTAGCAGGGCATACACCGTTAGTATTTGTCCATACAATAGAGTTTGTTCCCGTTGTTAATCCGCTAACATCTGAAGTGTTTAAAGTAGGAGTTGTAATGCTTCCGCCACCTGTCATAACCGACCAAGTTGTAACGCCAATTGCAGGAATAGTTCCATTAAGATTTGTCGTTGTTGTTGTTAAACAAAATGCTTGATCAGCTCCAGCACTCACTGCAGAAGGAAATGCATCCACTGTAATATTTACAGTACTTGTTGAATTCGGGCAAGTACCATTTGAAATTGTCCATACTAATGAATTAGTACCCGTACTTAATCCCGTAACAACTGAAGTGTTTAAAGTTGGAGTGCTTGGAGAAGAACTTCCAGCAATTACTGACCATATACCTGTTCCAATAACTGGAGTATTTGAATTTAGTGTAGCTGTTGATGCGCAAATGGTGAAATCGGTTCCGGCATTCGATAAATCAGGATAAGAATCAACAAAAACAGAAACAGTGCTGGTTGAGGCAGGACATACACCGTTTGCGATTGTCCATTCAAAAATATTATTTCCCGTTGCTAGTGTTGTTACACCCGATGAATTTAATGTTGATGTTGTTACGGATGAACCACCTAAAACAACTGACCATGTTCCAGTTCCTGTAATCGGAATATTTGCATTTAATGTTGTTGTTGTAGCACAAAGCGTTTGATTGGTTCCAGCTAAAGAAATAGTTGGTAATGAATCTACCATAATAACAACGGTATCCGGTGAATTCGGACATGTTCCAAATGCTGTGGTCCAAACAAAAGTATTAACGCCATTTGTTAAACCTGTTACAAGCGAATTGCTAATGGTATTAGTCATTACTGAACCACCACCATTAACAACGGTCCAAATACCAAATCCAATAGTCGGAGTATTTCCACTTAACATAGCAGTAGAAGTGCAAATAGTTTGGTCAATGCCTGCATAAGCAGGAGTAGGGAATGGATTAACGTAAAGATTAATTGTGCTTGATGATGAAGCGCAAACTCCATTTGAAATTGTCCAAACTAAAGTATTAGTACCAGTAATTAAAGCGGAAACACTTGAACTATTTAGCGTTGGTGTTGTTACACTCGAGCCTCCGGCTATAACGGTCCATAAACCTGTACCTACCAGCGGATTATTTCCATTTAAAGTAAATGTTGATGCGCATAAGTTTTGTGAAAGACCTGCATTTGCAATTGTAGGCACATCATCAACTTCAATTGCCATTGTAGATGAAGAAGCGGCGCATGGAGCATTTGAAATTGTCCAAGCAAAAATATTTGTTCCTAAAGCTAATCCTGTAATTGTCGTGTTCGGTAGAGTTGGATTGGTGATTGTTCCGCTTCCTGAAACTAAAGTCCATAAACCTGTACCAACTGTTGGTGAGTTTGCCGTCATGGTTGTATTAGGTGAAGAAATACAAAGTGTTTGAGTAGCTCCCGCGTTTGAAACTGTAGGCATGTCTTCAACAATAATTGCCATAGTAGACGAAGAAGCAGCGCAAGGTGCATTTAAAATTGTCCATGTAAAAATATTTGTTCCTAAAGCTAATCCTGTTATTGTTGTGTTTTCTAAAGTTGGATTTGTAATTGTTCCACTTCCCGAAACTAAAGTCCATAAACCTGTACCAACAGTAGGTGTGTTTGCGCTCATGATTGTATTAGGCGAGGAAATACAAATAGTTTGAGTACCACCTGCATTAGAAATAGTTGGCATGTCTTCAACAATAATTGCCATTGTAGAAGAAGAAGCTGCACAAGGCGCATTTGAAATT
>JAYTSW010000022.1:0-2795 GCA_043745425.1 Sphingobacteriaceae bacterium
TTCCTCCACCGGGGTCAGTTGCATCGCTGATAACTTCAATACGGTTATTGGCATTTAAATTAGTTGGGTTTAAACCATAACGCCATTTACCATTGCTGCCAAGCCGACCGCGTTCAGTTTGTTGTATGTTCCAAATAAACTGCGGAGTAAAAGGCCCGGGCGAACCGTTAGCTCCGTTGCCGGTTGCATTGTACCAGAAACCATTTAAGTTACTTATGTTTTCAAGTCGGTTATTAGTTGTTTGAAACAAAGTTGTTCCATCCATGCGAATAAAAGTTTGATTTGAAAAACTTGTAAATAAGTCAATTGAAGCTGCGGGATTTGAGCCAATACCTGGCGCGATTTTTATTCCATCGCCGGTTTGCGGAGCAACAACAAAATTATAAGTAAGTGCATTGGTATTGGTAAGACCGTTATTGGTTGTAACTGTTGCACGAAGAGTATTATTGGTGAATATATTTATTGGCTGATTAAAGTTATTTCGGATTTGTAAATCGCCGGCAATACTTCCTATTCCAGGAGTCCAACCGACATAACGGCCTGGTTGCCTTCGGTGACCGATGAATGGACCTGAAACATCCGATTGGGAAAAGGTATTTAATGTTAAGGCTAATGATATTGAGAGCAGAGTTGTTTTTTTCGTAATTTATTGTTTTAAGAGTTTATATGAACTGATTTGTTTACCTGATTTTATTTTTACAAATAATATTCCTGAGGCGACACTACTTAAATTAACCGTTAGTAGCTTATCTGTTGCGTCTTTAATGAAAAATACCTGTTCGCCCAACGTGTTATAAATTTCAACCTCTAATTTTTCATGCGATAAGTTTTTAATGTTTAGATCATCAATGATCGGGTTGGGATAACAGCTTATGCCATGCATTGAATTATTTTGCTTTATACCGGTATAACTGTAATTGTTGGCGTATAGGGAATCAGTACTCACGCATATGTCATCGAGATAGTAATAAGCGAAATCTGACCACCAGCTATTAAAAAATTTTACTGTATTTGTATTAGCATCATCAAAGAAATTCCCAATCACAAGATAAGAATAGGCAGAATCAGCCACAAAAGAACCGTAAATCCTTGTCCAATTCAATGAGTCAGTTATAATGGAATTAGTATATACAGGAGGGTTGTTGGTTATAAGAGAATTGCATGTGTATGTGCCCTTTGAGAACCTCGCTCCAATTTTATTTGATGCACAGTTAGCCGGATTGGCTATATTCTCTAAACTTAAAGCGACTTTAAAAGAAATAAAATACTTTGTTCCAATATTTAATGGCGATGTTAGGCTACATGAAGGAAATTCTCTTGTATTTGGCGCAAAATTGGAGTATGTCAAAAATCCACCATACGCGTTACCACTGGCAGGCTTCTGGAATCCACAAATATTTTTAGGTGTTCCCCAGTCATATTGGTTGCAAATATTGAAATAATCCGGGCTTCCACACAATGCATCCCATCCCTTTGCTTTTGCAAGATCTCCCGCCGTAAATGGACAATTAATTGTATCCTCAAAACTTGGATTTGGAACAAGGTTAATTTGAGAAAATGAAACCAGATTTAAAGCTAAAGCACAAGAAGTAAGAAATATTTTAAAAACGCTTTTTTTCATGCTTTACCAAATGTATAATAATTTTTGAATTAAAAAAATAAAAAATACTGCTTTTTAGTATATTCTTGATCAGGAACCTCATCAAAACGAATATCTATACTCGTAAAAACACAAGATTTAGGGCTGTTACGTACCGTTCGATACCATATTGCACTATACTGTACCGTTTCAAGCTGTTTCGTACCCTTTTCGGCAAGCACGCTAAACCTTCTTCTGACCTTTGTGCTTTAATAAAGAGCAGATAAGTGCCGAAATGAACAATGTTTTAACGTTAAATGCAGTTACATGCAGTTTGAGGAAGTGAAGTCAAAACAGGGGGATAACTTACGGCGTGAAACAGATAAAACTAAAGTGTATAAAAAAATTTTCAGGTGTATGATATGTAAAAATAGGGTATGAGCCTTTAACTGACAGTAATAAAATGTAATAAAAATTAAAATAAGATAAAAATTAATTAAAAAGTTAAAGTATAAGGCCAGAGCCAAAAACAAGCGGCGCAATTTTACACTGTGAAAGGAAAAACCCGATCGGAAAAAATGAAAAAAATGAAAAAGAAATCAAAACCATGTGAAAACCTGATACGGTTGATACAATCATCAAACATCATTTAACATCATTTAAAGTGAGTAAACGTTCGAAATCTGGACATCGCAGAAAATAGATGTCGGAATTTTATAAAAAAGTATAAACCAATCCCGAAGGGAAGCCTTCGGTTAAAACAAATAATATGAAAACAGCAAACACCACACAAGAAAACATCATTACTGAAACAACGATTGAATTACCGATCCCCAAGCTCGCCGCAGGTCATACCATCGAAGCGTTGGAAAAGAGCGACATCAAATGCGACTATATCGGAGTAGATGAAGAAGGGAACATCGTAATGAAAGTAAGTTATTTTGAATGGCAACAAGAAAGAGTTATAAAGATCATTGAGGAAATGAATTTTTTCAATATTTCACTGGATTTTTTAATAACCATCGGCGGAGTTACTTCACTTGCGGCATATCTGCATAGCAAAGAAAAAGCAGAAATAGAAATTACAACCCTACCAATATTAAAAAAACGCCATCACTAAAAACAATTTAATACAACTAATACAAATGGAAGCAACTAAAAACACAGTAAAAGAGAAAGAAAAAAAACAGGGCGATGAAAAAAATTCAAAATCCCT
>JAYTSW010000023.1:0-10344 GCA_043745425.1 Sphingobacteriaceae bacterium
ATTAAACTCTTTTTCAAGGCTATTTTTTTGATCTAAAAAATCTTCGGTTGATACTTTTAAAAGCAAATCGTTTAACTGTTTATATTTAAATTTCTTTCCTTTTGGTCCACCAAACTGATCGGCAAAACCATCCGTATATAAATAGAAAACATCATTTTTTTCAACGTCAATTGTGTGAAGTTTAAAGTCATCCATTTTTTCGCCTTTTCCAACTGGCATTTTGTCTTTTGATAATTCTATTAATTGCTGATTTCTAATTAAAATTGAATTATTATTAGCCGAAGCGTACGATATTTTATTAGTTAATTTATCGAAGCATAATAAAATACCATCCATTCCATCTTGTTGTTCATCTCTACTTATACTTTCAATTAAACGTTGTCTAGTATAATTAAAAATTTCGTTCGGCTCAACAATTCCTTTTTCTTTAATAGCTTCGCTTAAAAATCCAAGGTTTAATAAACTCATAAATGCTCCTGGTACGCCGTGCCCTGTACTATCACATATTGCTAAATAAAACATATCATCACTTCCCGCCTTCTGTCCACTGCCTACTGAAGTTGCCCAATAAAAATCACCACTCACAATATCTTTTGGTTTAAATAAAATAAAATGTTCGTTTAAATTTTTATTCAATACAGCATCATTAGCTAATAGAGTATGCTGAATTTTTTTAGCGTAATTAATACTGTCGGTTATTTCTTTATTTTTTTCTTGTAAAACAGAACGGCTATCGCTTAATTCGGTTTTAAAAATATATACAACACCAAGTGTTGCAAATAATACGGTAAAAAGATTAGCCAAATAAATTCCCATCGACATAGGGAATGGAATTATACTTGAGGGCGTGTAATTCATATTGCCATAGATTGAGGCCAACAAACAAACTACAGAGAAACCCACAAAAGACAAACCGATACGCGTGGAAGGAAATAAAAAAACTGGAGGAACTGCAACAACTAAAAATCCTAAATAGAACCCCGAGTCTTTGCCCGCAAGAACAGAAGCGACTCCGAAAAACAGAGAAGCCATGATGGCAATAAATACACGCCCGGCAACTACCCCAAACCATTTATTAAGTAAAAATGGAAACGAAAAAAGCACCACGCCAATTGAAAAAGTAAGCGCGAGAATGAAATTACAGGTGATGCTGAATAATAAAATATAAGGAGGGCAAACCGACAAACCTAAAAAACTAATGGCGTTAAGTAAACGAATCTGCTCCGTCATTTCGGGTGATGTTTCGGGTTTAATACCGAAATTAATCAGCGCTATTAATTTTCGTTTCATTAATCTTTTAATTTCTTTAAGTTTTTTGTAATATATTTTTCGTTAGGCATTAAACTTGTTTGTATCCTCTTGGCATAACGAATACTATCCAGAATTTCTTTTTGTTTTTCTTCCAACAATGTTTTTTGATTTTCTGTTTCCAGTTTTTGCTTGCGAATAATAAAATTGGCTGCTTTTTTAGCCTTGTACTGCTTGAATATAAAAATCGAAAATAAGGAAACAATAATTAAAATAACTAATCCCGCCCAAATAATAAGACGCTGTTTTTTTACTTCAGTTTCGTGCTTAAATTGTGTTTTTTCAGTTTCAAGTTGTGTAATTTTTTTATCCTGGTCAATCTGGTAATTGTATTCGAGTGAAGATATCTTTTTTCCAACATCAGCGTTCAGTAAGGTATCTTTTATTTCTGTGTACTTCTGAAAGTAATCGTAAGCCTTTTCAAAATCTTTTTTGACTTTATATGTTTTCGCTAATGCGAGATAGCTCTCCTTTAATTCAGGTAAACGGTTTGTTTTTAAATTAAAGGCGACAGCTTCATTTAAAAAACTAAGAGCTGTTGTAAAATCATTTAATAACAAATAATTTTCACCCATCGCATTCAGTAACATCGATCGCACTTCGGCATCATCTGACTGGGCCAATAGGGCATAAGCTCTTTTAAAATAATCGGTAGCTGCTAACGGCAATCCTTTTTTTAAATAAACGGTTCCAATGCCCGTGTAGCTGTAGGCTTGCCCAACGGTATTTTTTTCGGCAGTTTGAATGACTAACGCTTTGTTATAATAAAACTGAGCGGAGTCAAATTTATGGATGTTTTTGTAGGCATTACCTAAGTTTACGTAGCTAAACGACATCCTCATTTTGTCATTTATTTGCATGCGGTATGTTAAAGCTTTTTGCTGATAGCTTATGGCTTTTGTATTATCGTTTTGCGAGACGTATAAATTTCCTAATCCACCATACGCATTGGCGATTTGTGCTTTGTTGCCGCTTTGTTCGGCATAACGCAGGGCGGTAAAAAAATAGTCGCTGGCCTGTTTGTAATTTCCTTCTTCATCAAAACATAAACCTAAGGTGTGATTAATTTTAAAATAATCACCGGCATTATTAGTTAGTTTGCAGTAGGGTAATGCACCAATTAAGTATTGCTCAGCCTTTGTAGTTTGTCCATTGTTTTTATAAATATTTCCGGCAATAAAACGTGCTTTAATGTTTCCGCTTGCATAATTTGTTCTTTCGGCAACGCGTATGGCCGAATCAATATACATGCTAATCTCATTTTCTTTTGCACCATCGTTCAGGTAAAGAGCATAAGTTAAAACGTTAATTATGCCAACAGTTGCAGTATCATTTCCGGAATGCTGTAAATTATTTTTAAGCGAATCGATTTTATTTTGCGAGAAAAGAACTGAAGTAAAAATCAGGCAGAGTACAGAAAATAATTTGTAAAGTAAGGTCCTCATTTATCTTTTAAATTCTTGAGATGTTTTTCAAAATATTTTTCACTTGGCAATAAAGTTTGTTGTATGCGCTTAGCATATTTTATGCTATCGGTAATTTCTTTATTTTTTTCAGTGATGAGGTCATTCTTTTCTTCGAGCTCTTTTTCATATACTTCAGAGTCACCTCTAAAATACCTTATCGCAAAAAATATGACTGCAAATACAGAGACTAAAGTAAAATTCCAGTAGGCTGTTTCTACTTCTTTTGGAATTTTTAAGATGGATTCGTGGTGGCTTTGATACCAATTGGCAAAAAGGAAGGCGGCAAGATTAAGGTAAAAAATAAAATAAACCACCCATTTTTTTCTGAACAAAAGGATGGGGATAGTGGCCGTTGCTAAAAAGAAAAAGCGATCACCTAAATTAATACTGTTATATATGCATACCATTATTAAACAAGCCACTGGCACAAGCGCAAAAAACCATTTCGAAAATGTAAGCCAACCTTTGGCATTAAACAAGGGTGCTGAAGAAAATGCGAACAGAAAAGGAATTGTGAAGTAAAGGAGTGTGTATATCTTAAAAACAAAGGCAAAACAAACAAAAGTAAACATCATAATAGTGAGTATAATACTCATGCGGTTGATAATAAGAATACACTTCTTATCATGCGATGTTTTAGCAAACAAAATTCCCGAGTAACTTATTTTATTTAGTAAATCTTTCATTTGCAAAATTTAAATCGGGCAAAAACTTTCGTGTTTTAATGACTGTTTTACGAGTCAAAAACTTATAATTTTATTACAACTTAAATATAAGATTTTTAAGGCTTTAAAAGGCAAATTTGGAGATAACTACAATTTGTAGTATGTTTGTGCTATAAATTGTAGTATTATGATTAATAAGATAGCTAACAACATCCGGTTTTTACGTCAGTTAAAAGGCTTATCTCAAGAGCAAATGGCTGATGAATTAGAGGTAACCCGTTCGCGCATTGGCGGCTATGAAGAGGGGCGTAACGAACCTCCTATCGATTTATTAATCAAATTATCGGAGTATTTTCATATCGCCATTGATGCACTTATTAAAGGTGATTTAAAGAAAACCAATCCTGATGCCTTAATGAAGATAGGTAAGAATCGTATTTTATTTCCTGTTATTATAGATAATGATGGTGATGATATGATTGAATTAATTCCTGTTAAAGCATCGGCTGGTTATTTGCGTGGGTATTCTGATCCTGATTATATTGAAAAATTACCACGTATGAAACTACCGTTTTTACCTGTTGGTAAACATCGCGCGTTTCCTATTAAAGGTGATAGTATGCCGCCGATAAAAGAAGGTTCATTTATTATTGGAAAATATTTAGAGAAGTTGGAAGACATGCGCGAAGGCATGAGTTATATAGTAGTAACCAAAGATGATGGTTTAAGTTACAAACGTTTACACAACTTAAATAAAAAAGAAGGGACAGTTGAATTGCATAGCGATAATAAAATGTACCAACCTTATAAAGTACGCTTAGAAGATATTTTAGAATTATGGGAATACACCTGCTGCATCAACACCGGCGATTATCGTGATGAAGAATTAAACCTCGATAGCATTATGAATATGCTTAAAGGCTTAAAAATAGAAATTGAGCATATCAAAAGGCAGAAAGTTAACTAAGTTAACTTTCCGCCTTTTGGGATCCTGATGGTTCGGCAAGCTCACCACAGGATGACGGTTTCGTTTGAAACGACTTTCTATAATAGGAGGTCATGCTGACGATAGTCAGTATCTCTTCGGAGAAAAAATTACGATCAGATACGGGATAAAGGCAAAAGCCAAATTAGATACGAACGTCATGCTGACGAAGTCAGCATCTAATGAAGAAACGAGCCTATTATGAAAATGATGTACGTTTATATAATGTCGAATTACAACCGTACTACATTTTACGTTGGCGTTACCAATAATTTGGAGAAGCGTGTTACGGCACACAAAAGTTTAAAGGGTTCGGTATTTACGTCAAAGTACAAATTAACTGACCTTATTTATTTTGAAGAAATATTCGGTGCGAATGCTGCTATTACAAGAGAAAAACAATTAAAAAATCGCCCACGCCAATGGAAGTTGGATTTGATTAAGCAATTGAATCCTGAAATGACGGACCTTGCTAAGGAGTTGTTTTCGAAAGATGCTGACTATCGTCAGCATGACGTGTTTATTTGAAACAGAATCTACCTACTTAAACCTCACCAAAACATGTCGTGCTACAACAGCATCGCCTTCGCGAGATAATACTTGCAGGAAGTGAAAACCGTATTGTGTTTCAAAAACATCAGAGATTACACCTATTGGTGAACTGAAAGCAACTGTTTCAAATTCGGGAACTAATTGTCCTTTTTTCATTGGGGATAATTGTCCGCCTTTTTTTGCAGAGCCGGGGTCTTCGCTGTATTGAGCAGCAAGAGCTCCAAAATCTTCGCCTTTTAAAATACGCTCGCGTAAACTTTCAATTAATTGTTTGGCCTCGTCTTTTGTTTTATTAATACCTGAATTATTTTTTGCAATAGAATCTGTTTTAGTCGGCGTAACCGTTTGCGCTTTTATAATAAAAGGAAATAGGAGGAGGAAGATTATTTTTTTCATTTTTAAAATTAATCTACATCAGTAACCCCACCACTCACAATAAATTTCATGGTTACGGCACCATCAGTTTTCATTGGTTTTACTTGTGAGGGAGAAACAATTATTAATCGTCCGGATAAAGAGTAGGAGTAAGGTAAATACACCGCCACTTTATCGGCAATGCCTAAATCTTTTAAATCTTCATGTGTTACAAAACCAATTTCTTCAATGTTGGCTTGCGGATTTGTTAATACTAAAACAGGTTTATCAAATTTTTTCTTGTTCCCCATAAACGCATTTGTGAAATCTTTTAAGGGTGAATAAATATGACGGATAAACGGCGCATGTTCCAATTTATCTTCTATGTATGAAAAAAAACTTTTGAAAATAAAAGTGGATGCTAAAATTCCCATTCCCAAAATAAAAGCGAGCGTAAACACTAAACCTAGTAAGGTATTTAACGCCGAGTAATTTGTAATTCCAATCACTGAAAAAATGCTTTCGAAAAAATCAAACAGCTTAAAAATAATGGCAACCGTAATCGCAAATGGAATGAATAAAATTAGTCCTTGTAAAAAGTAAGTGAGGAAGCGTTTCATGATGTAAAATTACTTAACAAAAATCTCCGCTTTTTAAGGGCGGGGATTAATTATAAACATTGCGCTTTTAACACCGTACTGTCATGCTGATAGCCACAAGGTGTTCAGTCGGGATGACAGTAGCTTCATATTCTCTCTCAAAGCAAGTTGTCATGCTGACCGCCGAAGGCGCAAATCAGCATCTTGTTGTTAGTTTGCTTAGGCAAACCTTAACAACGTTTACCACCCCAATATCCAAGCGAAGATTAATGGCGCTACAATAGTAGCATCACTCTCCACAATAAACTTTGGTGTATTAATATCTAATTTACCCCATGTAATTTTTTCATTTGGTACAGCGCCAGAATAAGAACCATAAGATGTTGTTGAATCTGAAATCTGACAAAAATAACTCCAGAAAGGAATTTCATGCATTCCCATATCTTGGTATAACATTGGCACAACGCAAATCGGAAAATCACCAGCAATTCCACCACCAATTTGAAAAAATCCAACACCTTTTCCGCCACTATTTTTTGGATACCAATCCGCTAACCAAGCCATGTATTCAATACCACTTTTCATGGTGCTTGCTTTAATATCTCCTTTAATTACGTAAGATGCAAAAATATTTCCCATCGTGCTGTCTTCCCAACCTGGAACAACAATTGGTAAATTTTTTTCTGCAGCTGCTAACATCCAACTGTCTTTAGGATCAATTTCGTAATACTGTTTTAATTCGCCACTGTTTAAAATTTTGTACATGTACTCGTGCGGAAAATATCTTTCTCCTACAGTATCTGCATCTTTCCAAATTTTGTAAATGTGTTTTTGTAAACGACGGAACGCTTCTTCCTCTGGAATACAAGTATCCGTTACACGGTTGTAATGATTTTCTAATAAATCCCACTCATCTTGAGGCGATAAATCTCTGTAATTGGGAACACGTTTGTAATGACTGTGTGCCACTAAATTCATAATATCTTCTTCAAGGTTGGCACCTGTACAAGAGATAATATCAATTTTTCCCTGACGAATCATTTCTGCTAATGATTTGCCGAGTTCTGCGGTACTCATAGCGCCTGCTAACGTTACCATCATTTTACCGCCTTCGGTAAGATGCGTTTCATAACCTTTAGCGGCATCTACTAAAGCGGCCGCATTAAAATGTTTATAGTGATGTTCAACGAATTTCGATATCGGACCTTTATTTGTTGCTGTACTCATAGTTAAAAATTTTGAGCTACAAATCTAACAAAATTGAGAGGAAAAAGAAGGATTTTGATTAACATTTAATTAAGAAAACGCGCAGAAAAATACTATATTAGTGATAAATTTGAGTAGATTAATAGAAAAATAAACAGGATTTAAAGTTCATACAACACAATAAATTATTTAATTCAAATGAAATTCAAGATTAAACTATTTTCAATAATTCTAATTGCTTTACCTCTGTTACAAAAAGCACAAGGCTTTCAGGTAAATTTACAAGGACAAAAAGCACAGGGAATGGGCGGAGCCGGAACTGCGTTAATTACAGATGGCGCTGCGTTATTTTATAATCCGGGTGGAGTATGTTTTTTAAATAAAAATGAAATTAATATTGGCATTACTCCCGTATTTGCCAAAAGTGTTTTTTTAGATGCCAACACAAATAAAACTGCCGAAACCAAATCACCCGTCGGCACCCCTTTTGCCGCATACTGTGTTTTTGGATTGAAAGATAGCGCCAGGATAAAATTTGGTCTGGCTGTTTATACACCTTTCGGCAGTACTGTAAAGTGGGAAGATAATTGGATGGGGCGATTCGCGTTAACCCGTTTAGAATTGAAAGTGATTTTTTTTCAACCAACAATCAGTTATAAAATAAATTCTAAGTTGGGTATTGGCGCGGGTTTTGTTTACAGTTACGGAAAAGTTAATTTACAAAAAGATATTCCTGTAATTGATAATAACGGAACTTACGGTCACGCCACACTGGATGGGCAGGCGAGCGGCGTTGGTTTTAATGCCGGTATTTATTTTACACCTGTTAAAAAACTTTCTATCGGTTTAACCTATCGTTCGCAAGTAAACATGAAGGTAAATAATGGCACAGCAACTTTTAATGTTCCTTCTTCGTTAAGTGAAAATTTCCCCAACGGAAAATTTACTTCTAAATTACCTTTACCGCAAGTGGCCACTTTAGGATTTGGTTTTAAAGCAAGCAACAAATTAGAGCTTGCATTAGACATAAATTTTGTGGGATGGAAAGCCTATGACACTTTAGCTTTTGATTATGAAAATAATACCAGCTCCTTAATGGATACTAAATCAGCAAGAAATTATAAAAACACTTTAGCATTTCGATGCGGAGCGCAGTATAAAATTATAGAAAACTTTAGTGCCCGTTTGGGAGTGGCATATGGAATTACGCCTGTACAAGCCGGATATGTTACGCCCGAAACCCCCGATGCTAATCGTATTAATTATACGGCAGGTTTGGGTTATTTTTTTGGAAAACATTTTAGATTGGATGCTTCTGTTTTATTTACAGCGCTCAAAAGAAAAGATACTAATATTGAAACTAATTTAAGTGGAACTTACAAAACAAATGTAGTTGCCCCGGGCATTGCAGTATTGTACGTATTTTAAAATTAATATAAAATGAATAGAAAAATAGATACAATTTTGTACAGCGCCTTTTCAATCACGATAGTTATCGGGGTGATGATTGGCTGTAAACCAAAATTCGATATACCTAATCCTGATAAAGGCAGTGTTGATGCTTCGCGCTATGTTGCTATTGGAAGTTATGTAACCTCGGGTTATGCCGATGGCGCTTTATATTACGAAGCACAAAACGTTTCTTTTGCCAATTTATTAGCCGAGCAGTTTAAATTAATTGAGGGTGGCAATTTTAATATTCCCTTTGTGCCGCCAAATTCAAACGGAGTTTCAGTTATAGCGGGCAATACTATAAGTATCAATGCTAAATCAACACTTGTAAATAAAACAGATTGTAAAGGCATTACTTCGCTCGGCCCTTTAAAATTAAATCCTACCGAGAATTATAGTTTTTTTTCGTCCAACATTTATAATAGTTCCTTGCCATTTAATAATTTGGGAATTCCAAACACAAAAATTATTCATGTAGCTTTTAATGGATATGGAAGCATCGCGAATAATGCTTCCGGAAATTACAATCCTTTTTATCAAAGAATAGCATCTAATGTTGCAACATCCTCAATTTTATCCGATGCGGTAAATCAAAATCCAACATTTTTTTCTTTACTTATCGGAAGCGAAGATGCTATGACATTTGCCCTGAGTGGCGGCGTTTCAGATACAATAACTTCGTTTTCTCGTTTTAATAGTCATGTGGATACCATCATTAACAATCTTACAAAAAACGGAGCAAAAGGTGTAATAGGAAATATTCCTGATATTTCTTCTCTGCCATTTTTTTCAACTATTCCGTATAAAGGTCTCACACTCGATCAGTCGCAGGTAGACGGATTAAATAGCTTATATACTCCATTAGGCATAAATATTACTTTTACTGTTGGAAGCAATCCATTTATTATCATCGATACCTCTGCCAATGTTTTCGGATTCAGGCAAATATTAGAAAACGAATATATTTTATTAAATGTTCCTTTAGATTCTGTTAAATGTAACAGTTATGGTTCGCTCGTTCCCATACCAAATAAATATGTTTTAACGGCAAACGAAATAAGTTTAATACAAACCGCTATAACAAACTACAATAGTAAGCTTAGGGCAATAGCTCAACAAAAAGGTTTGGCTTTTGTAGATATTAACTCTTTTTATAAACAAATAAAGACCGGCGTGTTATATAATGGCATTTCTTTAAACGCACAATTTGTAAAAGGAGGCGTGTTTTCTTTAGACGGACTTCAATTAAACCCAGTCGGACAAGCCTTACTTGCCAATGAATTTATTAAGTCAATTAATTTTACATATGGCTCTACGATTCCGCATGTGGATGTAACAAAATATAAAGGGATAAGTTTTCCGTAAATAATATTGTTTTTAACTAAAAAGTTTTTAAATTCATAAATCGTAACATAACACCGATAATTATCGGGCCACTAAAAACTCTAAAGCATGAAAAAAATTTACTACTCATTATTGTTTTTGATCGTTTTAAATAGCGAATCAAATGCACAAAATTTATGTACTAACGGAAGATATGCAAGCGACGTGTACGCTACCTATTCGCTCACGAGCAATATTCAATACGGCTTAAGTAAGGCTTATAATAATACGATGCAGATTCAATTGCTCGATTTTTACCAGCCAACAGCTGACACTGCGCAATTACGGCCATTAATTATTTGGGCACACGGAGGAAGTTTTTTGGGTGGAACAAAAACAGATGTAGATGTAGCTGCTTTATCGCAACGTTTCGC
>JAYTSW010000024.1:0-2789 GCA_043745425.1 Sphingobacteriaceae bacterium
CCGAATGTGGGCACAATAACCGTTCCGGATGAGCGACTAAATAAGCTTGCGGAATTCGTTAAACCTCAAAATATCCTTCCAACTACGGTTGAAATTGTTGATATCGCCGGTTTAGTGAAAGGTGCAAGTAAAGGAGAAGGTCTCGGAAATAAATTTTTAGGAAACATTCGTGAGTGTAATGCACTTTTGCATGTGTTGCGTTGTTTTGATGATGATAATGTAATTCATGTGGATGGAAATGTAAATCCTGTTCGTGATAAAGAAATTATCGATACCGAATTACAATTGAAAGATTTGGAAAGCGTTGAAACGAAAATGAAAAAGTACGAGAAGTTGGCAAAAACGGGAACCGATAAAGAAGCAGTAAAAACTTTTGCTGTGTTGACTAGATTGAAAGAAACTTTGGAGAGTGGAAGATCAGCGCGCGCATGTGCAATTGAAGAAAATGAATTATCATTTATCGCCGATTTGCATTTGCTAACTATTAAGCCAGTGATGTACGTTTGTAACGTTGAAGAAGCATCTGCGAAAACAGGAAACGCTTACGTAGAAGCAGTTCGTAACGCAATCAAGGATGAAGGCGCGCAGTTATTAGTAATCACAGCGCAAATGGAAAGTGAAATCGCTTCTTTGGAAACATACGAAGAGAAGCAAATGTTTTTACAGGAGATGGGATTAGATGAGCCGGGTGTAAATAAATTAATTAAGACAGCTTATAAATTATTAGATCTTCAAACATATTTTACAGCAGGTGAAAAAGAAGTTCGTGCTTGGACCATCACCAAAGGAATGAAAGCCCCCGAAGCTGCAGGCGTAATTCACACTGATTTCACAAAAGGGTTTATTAAAGCAGAAGTTATTGCTTACAATGATTTCATTACTCTCGGTTCTGAAGCTGCTTGCAGAGATGCAGGTAAATTAAAAATTGAAGGGAAAGAATATGTTGTGAATGATGGAGATGTAATGCATTTTAGATTTAATGTTTAGATGTTTAATTGTTTCTAGGTTTCTGGTTACAACAACTAGAAACATAGGAACCTAGCAACCAGAAATAGAACAATGAAAAATCACGAGATAGATTACAAAATTTCAGGAGAAGAGTTACAATGCGTAGAAATTGAACTCGACCCACAGGAAGCAGTTATTGCTGAACCAGGGAGTTTTATGTACATGACTGAAGGCATTGAAATGGCCACGATGTTTGGTGATGGTAACAATCAGGGCGGATTAATGGGTAAAATATTTACTGCAGGTAAACGTTTGTTAACCGGCGAAAATTTGTTCATGACGGTTTATACAAATGTCTCTCAACAAAAAAGACAAGTAGCATTTGCTGGTCCGTACACCGGAAAAATTATTCCAATGGATTTATCAAAGCTTGGTGGAAAAATTATTTGTCAGAAAGATAGTTTTCTTTGCGCTGCAAAAGGTGTTGATATAGGAATTGAATTCCAAAGAAAATTAGGAACAGGTTTATTTGGTGGTGAAGGTTTCATTATGCAAAAACTAGAAGGTGATGGAATGGCTTTTGTGCATTCAGGCGGATACATTATTGAAAAAGATTTACAAGCGGGAGAATTATTAAAAGTAGATACAGGTTGTTTAGTAGCATTTACACAAACTGTGAATTATGATATTCAATTGGTGAAGGGTGTAAAGAATGTAATCTTCGGAGGTGAAGGAATGTTTTACGCAACATTACGCGGGCCAGGAAAAATCTGGTTACAATCTTTACCAATTAGTCGCTTAGCAGGAAGAATACTTTCTTACGGCGGCGGAAGAAGAAAAGAAGAAGGAAGTATTTTAGGTGGATTGGGAAATCTATTAGATGGAGATGGAATTTAAAAATGTTTATAGTTTAATGTTTGACTGTTTAATGTTCTAAACAGTCAAATAAATAAACAACAAACAATAAAACAATATTATGGCAAAAGAAAAAGGTAGTTACGACGAAGACAGTATAAAATCCCTCGACTGGAAAGAGCATATTCGTATGCGTCCCGGTATGTACATTGGTAAACTAGGTGATGGTTCGGCGTTTGATGATGGTATTTACGTGCTCATAAAAGAGGTAATGGATAACTCCATTGACGAATTTATGATGGGTGCAGGAAAACGCATTGATATTTTAGTGAAAGAAGGCGCAGTTTCTATTCGCGATTTTGGTCGTGGTATTCCTTTAGGAAAAGTGGTGGATGTGGTTTCTAAAATCAACACGGGTGGTAAATACGATAGCGAAGCCTTTAAAAAATCAATTGGTTTAAATGGAGTAGGAACAAAAGCAGTAAACGCTTTATCGAATAGTTTTAAAGTAACTTCTTTTCGTGATGGACAAAGCAAAACTGTTGAGTTTTCTCGAGGCGAAATAATTAAAGAACATAAATTAGCAAAATCAAACGACCCCAACGGAACGTATGTAGAATTTAAACCGGATGATTCCATTTTCAAAAAATACCATTATGTACATGAGTACATCGATAAAATGGTTTGGAATTATGCGTTCTTAAATACAGGTTTAACCCTGACATTAAACGGCGCAGAATATAAATCAGACAATGGTTTAAAAGATTTATTAGAGAAAAATCTTACTGGCGAAATTCTATATCCTATTATTCATTTACGCGGTGAAGATATTGAAGTGGCGATGACGCACAGCGATGAACATTTTTCAGAAGAATATTATTCTTATGTAAATGGTCAGTACACAACACAAGGTGGTACGCATCAAGGTGCTTTTCGCGAAGCGGTTGTAAAAACTATTCGTGAATTTTATAAAAAAGATTACGATG
>JAYTSW010000025.1:0-2783 GCA_043745425.1 Sphingobacteriaceae bacterium
GATTGTAAGAATGGCGATTGGATTTATAAGAATGTTGCGTGAGTCACGCAAGAAGGCGAAGAATGCGGTATTTTTTGAGAAGGAGTTGTGAGAGTTTCAATTGCAGCTTTACATTATACGCCAAACAGTATAGGTTTACTATCGGTTACCACGGATAATCCTAGAATCGTAATGACTATTACTTGACTATAAGAAGACTACAACTTGTCTCTAACTCGATTGTATGAACTGCAGGTGGAATTTATAAGAACGTTGCGGTGGACACGCAACGAGGCGAGGGATAACTATGACCAAAAATAATGAGGCAGATCTTTGTCTACCCCATTATTTGCAATACCCTATTATAAGTTTTAACTATGGCCTATTATATTGTTCTTTAAATTTCACAATTACGCCTCCAATTTCATCTTGATAAAATATTGTCATATTGTTATTGCTAATAGACTCAATACTAAACGTAAAATTTGCAGCTTGCTTGCATAGAAATACACATCCAATTGTTTTTAAACCGCTCGAATTTGATGCATCGTAAAAACCATTGCAATTTGGATTGTACCTATTTGATGAAACTGTAGTGTCACCAATAAATTTATAAAAAAGACCCGTTGAGTCAGTCCATAGATTGTTTTCTTTTTTAAACTTTACTAAAGACCAGGTACCTCCTTTTAATATCGAAACTGGTTCAGCTACTAAAATATTTTTATCTTTTTTACAAGCCATTAAATTGATAGTTATTAAACAAACAAAAATTAGAATTTTCATAATTTAAAAGTTTTAATGTATTATAATTTTATTTGTAAAAGTGCTGCTTCTATTACTCACAGAAATTAAATAATTTCCTTTTCTCAATTTACTTAAATTAATTTTTAGGTTTTTAATATATTGAGTTTCCTTTTGAAACTTTAAATTACCACTTAAGTCGTAAACTTTTATTACAAGTTTCTTCTCTGTATCAGTTAATTTATCCATTATGTTTAAGCTGATATTACCATCTGAAGGATTCGGACTTAAGGCAATTCTTAATGCTCCGCCACCTGTCGTGCACACAGGTGGACTAGCAATGAAAGATTCATCAATTAAACTACCACAAGGGGTAGTAACTACAACTTTAATAGCATAGTCTCGACCACCTGGGCCAAGAGGAAAATCAATATTTGAAAATCCAAATCCACCGTCTTTATATACATATTGATTTGAAATATTACTTAAGTCTTTTGAATACCATTGATAATTAGAAGCACCCGGCACGGGTTTTATATTACCATAAAAATAACCTCTGCTACTAACACATGTCGCTTCGGTGTAGGTATAATTTATTGAATTTAATCCCTTGCCCATTACTATGTCCTTGGAAATAAACAACGTTCCCGTAGGAGTTATCAATGAGCAAATTAGAGTAATTGTACCATTACTGTACAAACCGCCTGTAACAGTACAAGTGCTACTTGATGGCGTGAGTGTTGCTATATTATATGGATCAACCTTAGACCATGAAAAATTAGTGCCTACCGGTGAATTATTAACAGTATATAAGTCACTATTGCAAACGGGATTGCTTCCGGTTAAGGTGATACAACCTGTATTTGCAACAGATTTTATAACATTATCATTATTAAGCGATATTCTCATACGCAACCCTTGTCCACTTGTAAATCTATCCCTGCATGATTTGCAAGAATAGGACATTATATTGTTTGTTAAAGGTGCGATACCTCCACCTACATATGCACAAGTCGTAGGGTTAACATTACCTCCGCATGAAAGAACAGGGTCAATTGGAGTATCACAAACAAAATCTCCACAAGTTGAACAATTTTTTCCTGAAGCAGTTTCATCGCACCCGGATGATTCAACTTGGTGATGCGTATGAAAAAGATTTAAACAATGACCAAGTTCATGTGGTAAAGTCGACTGTAAAATGAATGTATTTGCAACAACAAGAGCAGTTCCTGGTATTCCTGATGCTTTACCTGAATATGATAAACTACCACTTACGTCAACGGGTAATAAATAAATATTTACAGCATTTGCTACGACATTTCTTAATACGAGGGAGTTAAATTCTCCATCGTTAAATTCTAAACCGTAGGTATCATCATTAATAAAGTCTTGCCCTGCATTAACAATTAAAATATTAAGTGGATTATAAACCTGATTCAAATAGTCAATTCTACTTTGAATATTTCCTACACTAAAGCCATTTGTACCTGCCGAATTGCGAACTATATGAAAGAATACTTTTACGCATAAAGGCGATGCGTCATAAGTATCACCAGGAAGATAATTATAGGTGGGCAATTTATTAGGAAAATTAGTGCCCGTTCCACATTGTTGCGATTTTGCATTTATAAAAGATAAAGTCAAAATAAAAATTGTAAAAAGTTTTTTCATATTTATTTTTTTAAAGTATAAGTAATAGATAAATATATGTAATTTTAATTAAATATAAATTCTTTCTCCGACGTTTATAAGCACAGTGCTCCCACATCATTTGCTGCTCCAACAAGTTCTAAATTATTATTGTCGTTTGGCTGCTTTTTATTCTTGGATTCTAGTTATGGCTTTATAATTCGCTTCTATAAAAGTTGAAAAAAGACTTTCTGCTCAACCTAGCCCGCATTGGTAGTAGTTGCAGCTGCAGATAATACACTTTAAATATTAATAAACTGTTGTGCAGCACTACTACAGAAAGGCGGATATAAATGTCCATTCACTTTTTACTGCCCATGCTTCGAAAAAACAAATCACAAAAAATCCCGGCTGCTTTGCAACAACCGGGACTA
>JAYTSW010000026.1:0-10285 GCA_043745425.1 Sphingobacteriaceae bacterium
CCATAAAAAAACCAAGCATATAAAAATTGGAATTTGTGAATTTTTCTATACTCAGCATGAGGTGAGAAACGTAAAAAACCTAGTGGAGCAATATCTTCATCATGACCATCAATATTAGTAAAGGTGTGATGTAAATTATTATGCTGTAATTGCCAGTTTAAAGAACTACCGCCAATTAAGGTCATGCTAAAAGTCATCAGCTTATTTATTTTAGTATTCTTAGAATAACTACCGTGATTAGCATCATGCATTACTGATAAACCAACACCACTCATGCCAATGCCCATCATAATCCAAAGTCCCATTTGTAGGTAACCATTGGTAGTAATGTTCGACATTAAAATGGCGTAAGGGCCGAGGAAAATAACAAACATGGCAATGGTTTTAATAACCATTTTGTAATTGCCAAACTTCGATAAATTGCGCTCTTTGAAATAGTCGTCAACTCTTTTTTTCACAGTCATATAAAACTGGCGGTTGGCGTTGTTGAATCGGATAATATTACTTTGGTCCACTGGGATTAATTTTTAGTTGGACAAAGATAATCCATAAAAAGCCAAGATGGTTTCTTTTAGACCAATTTTTTGTTAAAACAAGAATGTTGAGGAGGGTTTAGGAACTCGTTTAGATTATTGATTTTCAGTAGATTACTAGACGTGATGATATCTCTCACCTTTACTAATCGTGAAAGCCCGGTAGAGTTGCTCAACAAAGAATAAACGAATCATTTGATGTGAGAAGGTCATGGGGGAAAGGGACAATTTATAGTTCGCTCTTTTGTAAATTATTTCATCGAAGCCATATGGTCCTCCAATAAGAAAAACTAGATTTTTAACATTTTGAAGAGCTTTTTTTCCTAAAAATTCGCTAAAACCTACTGAATTTAACAAATTTCCGCCCTCATCTAAAATCACTAAATGATCGGTTTCCTTTAATTGTTTTAAGATTAATTTGGCTTCTTCGCTCTTCTGTTCTGCTTCAGGCCGCATTCTCACTGCCTTTGGCACGTTTATTGTGCTTATATCAAACGCTGTATAGTTCTTTAAACGCTTAAGGTAAATTGAAATGCCTTCGTTTAAATAACTTTCAGTGGTTTTATCTATTTGCAGTAAAGTAACCTTCATATAGCATAGAGCGTATAATTTAGTAAATTTAGCACCATTAAATGAAATACCCGCACCAAATTCAACAAAACAAAAAAGCGAGGTATTCCATTTGACCTTTGAAAAGCAACAATAACAAATGAAACTCTTAGTATCCATAGTATTTTTTCTTTCCTCGTTCCTCAATTCATTTGATGTAACGGATGATGTTGTATCCGCTATTAAAGGAGGCAAATCATCTGAACTTGTAAAATTCTTTGATGAAAAATTAACGGTTAAAATTTTAAATCAAGAAGATTTATTGAGTAAAACGCAAGCTGAAGCCAACGTAAAATATTTTTTCGAAAAACATACTATCAAAAATTTCACAGTTTCACAATCACGTACAGTAAACAGCACTGTTCAGTTTGTTAGTGGTTCACTCGAAACCATGAACGGAAAATTTCGCGTTTCTATTTTATTGAGACGCAATTTAATTTCTCAATTCAGGATTGAAAACGATAATGAGTAATTACATTCTGCTTCACGAAAAACATTTCAATTTTAAAAAATTTGTGCATCGCGCCTTTAAAGAAGATGTTCGCGATGGTGATCATACGGCTTTAGCAACTATTCCTGCAACTCACAAGGGTAAAATGCAATTGTTAGTGAAGGAAGACGGCATTCTTGCCGGCGTTCAGGCCGCTGTTGAAATTTTCAGAATCATTGATAAATCAATCATCGTAAAAGTTTTATTAAAAGATGGTCGCCGTGTAAAAAAAGGCGACGTTGCTTTTATTGTTGAAGGTAACACGCAAACTTTATTAACGGCCGAGCGTTTAGTATTAAATGTAATGCAGCGCATGAGTGGCATTGCTACCAAAACAAAATATTTGCAAACGCTTTGCAAAGGCACCAACACGAAAGTTATTGATACACGCAAAACAACGCCGGGTTTTCGTTTTTTCGAAAAATGGGCGGTTGTTATTGGTGGTGGCGCTAATCACCGTTATGGTTTGTTCGACATGATTTTAATAAAGGATAATCATATTGATTTTGCAGGCGGAATTGTTCAAGCTATTAATGCTGCAAATACATATTTACTAAGCAATAAATTACAATTGTCTATTGAGGTTGAAACACGCACATTAAACGACGTGAAAAAAGTTTTGAAACGTGGCGGCATTCAACGTATCATGCTCGATAATTATACGCCTACTCAAACCAAAGAAGCAGTTAAATTGATAAACAAGCGCTTCGAAGTGGAATCATCAGGCGGCATCACTGAAACAAATATTGCTGAGTACGCAAAATGTGGTGTCGATTTTATTTCTGTAGGGAGCTTAACTCACCATGTAAAAAGTTTAGATTTAAGTTTGAAAGCCCTTAAATAACTTCTATCTTTAATCCTTATAACACCAATGGTATGAGGTTTTTTCTCGCTTTCATTATTCTCCCTGTTTTTCTCTTTTCGCAAAATGAGTATATCGATTATCGTTCGGTAACTAATCCTTTGTATTGGAAAAACCGTAAGCCTTACGAAGGCTATTGGCAACAAGATGTTCACTACAATATTATTGCAGAAATTAACGATAGTTCTGATATTGTTACAGGCCACGAAGAACTAACGTATTGGAACAATTCTCCAAACAGTTTAACGGTTGTATACTTTCATTTATACAACAATGCACAAAACAAGGATTCTTATCTTTCCGATTTATACAAAAACAATAACTACAATTTTAAATACGGTAAGTATCGCGATAAGAATTTAGGAACCACCGTTGATAATATTTCTGTTAAAGGAAAAGACTTACAAACCGAATTAGATAATACCGTTTTAAAAGTAACATTAACTAAACCTTTACCGGCAGGTGAGTCGATTACTTTTGATATTGATTTCAAAACCTATTTCGATAAGGAAGTTATTCGTAACCGAATGAAAACCTTTAATGCTTTCGGAAATAAACATTATGACTTAGTACATTGGTATCCTCGAATTTCTGTATTTGATAGAAAATTTAATTGGGATACTGATCAACACATGGATCACGAATTTTACGGCGACTTTGGTTCGTTTTACATAGAATTAACTTTCCCGAATAATTATATTGTTGATGGTACCGGCACAATGGTTAACGAAAAAGAAATGTTGCCCGATACACTTCGCAAAAAATTAGACATTAGTAATTTCCTGAAGAAACCGTGGAACTCAGCGCCAAGTGTTATTGTAAAAAAAGACGGCTCAAAAAAAACATGGAAGTTTAGCACCTTTAATGTACATGATGTTGCATTTACCGCAGATCCAACTTATCGTATTGGTGAATCTAATTATGATGGAATTCGTTGTATTGCTTTGGTGCAGGAACCACATGCGGCTGGTTGGTATAACGCTTCTCAGTATCTCACAAAAATAATTGAGGTGAACAGTTATAATATCGGTCCGTACCACTACCCCAAAATGATTAGTGCTGATGCCAACGATGGTATGGAATACCCAATGATGACCCTGAACGGAGGTTTTGACCCGGGGTATCGTTCTTTATTTATTCATGAATTAACACACAATTGGTTTTATGGTATGGTAGGAAGTAATGAAACCTATCGTGCGTTTTTAGATGAAGGCTTAACACAATTTTATACAGCAGATACATATCAATTTATTGATGGACCGATGGTGAAAGAATATTCTCCAAAAAATAAATACGAGAATAAATTCACAAATCCTGTTCGTATTATCGATCAACAAATTTATACGGGCTATTATAATTCTGTTGTAACAAAAGGTGAAGAAGTAACCTTGAATACACATAGTGATGATTTTAATGGCGGTATTCGTCACGGTGGAGGTTACAGTAGTGTATATTTTAAAACAGCCACCATGTTAAAGAACTTAGAATATGTTTTAGGGCGTGCTTTGTTTGATAAAGCTTTGCAAAATTATTTTAAGCAATGGAAATTCTGTCATCCATATCCTGAGGATTTCCGTAATTCTATTATACAATTCAGCGGTGTAGATTTAAATTGGTTTTTTGATGAATGGTTGGAAACGACAAAAACAATCGATTACAAAATTGGTCGCATCAAGAAAAAGAAAAAAGGTATTTACGAAATTACTTTCAAACGTATTGGTTCCATGCAGATGCCGATTGATTTTACTGTGATTGATAGAAATGATTCGGCGATGCACTATCAAATTCCAAATACTTGGTTCGATAAACCTACATGGGCAAAACCATTACCGCGTTGGATAGGGTGGGGACCAAAATTAAAAACAACTTACACCGCAACGGTTAATGTAGGAAGCAAAATTCAAAATGTAATTATCGATCCGAGTTATCGTTTAGCGGATGTGAACATGATGAACAATGTGAAACGAAATAGAGTTGATGTAAAATTTGATTCGCATATTTATAATCCTCCCAATTGGAAACAGTACGATATGCGGGTTCGTCCAGCCCTATGGTATAACGGTTACGATGGTGTAAAAGTTGGTGTACACATGAACGGAAATTATTTAGGTGTTAAACATGTATTTGATTTAACCGCATGGGTAAGTACAGGTTTAGGTCAAAGTAATTTAGATTATAATGTCAGAATAAATAAATACAACCCGATTTCAGTTTTATTTAATTACAAAACAAGTTTAAACCGTTATGTAAAAAAGTCTAATTTTTATTTGCAGTTAAAATCATTGGATGGATTAGATGGCGGAACAATTGGTTTTGATAAGAAAAGTAATAATGATAAAACGCGTTTCTATGTGCATTATAAAGCCATGTTGCGCGATCAGCCACAGGATATGGTTTACTTAATTAATCAAAATTATTGGGGGTATCAAAAATTAAACGGCGCTATGCATGTTGGTATGGAACATAACTATCGCTATAAAAAGGGTGTAGGGAACATTAATTTAAATTTCAGAACAGCTGCCTTTACAAAAGATTATGATTTTTCGGCTATAACTTTGTGTTTCGTAAATAAAAATGACTTAGGAAAAATAAACATCAATACACGTCTATTTGCGCAAGTGGGTTTTGGGAACAGTGTTCCAATTGAATCGGGTTTATATGTTGCGGGTGCGAATAACGAAGAGTTGATGGATAATAAATACACGCGCTCTATGGGTGCTATTCCGCCTCAATTTGGTGGTTATGGAAATGCTACTAATCATTTTACTGCGGGTGGCGGATTAAATTTACGTGGCTACTCGGGTTATTTATTACCACAAGTTGCTAAAGATGGAACGGTGCGTTACAACTATGCGGGCACAAGTGGCGCAGCATTTAATACAGAAATTGAATTTGGCGAATTATTTAAATTTATGAATTTTAAATTTTTGAAAAACAGTATTAAAATGAATCCGTATTTATTTGGTGATGCAGGAAGCATTAACACTAATTACAGCTACGAAGTAATGACAATGAGTGATTTAATGGTTGATGCAGGTGTTGGCACTTCCTTTAGTATCGTAAAGTGGGGACCACTTGTAAACGTAGCGCCATTAACTATTCGTTTTGATATGCCATTATTTATTTCGCGTTTACCTTACGCCGAAAAAGATTATTTCCAGTTCCGCTGGATGGTGGGGATTAACAGGGCGTTTTAACGTTCTGATTCTGCGCTTCAGTTTTTTTGCTTAGTCATTTACGCATTTGAGCGTTAACACGTAAAAAATTACGCTTGCTTGCTGTATTTACTAACACTTAAAACTAGATCATTATTTCTCCTAAATATTTGAAGTTCATAGTCTGGAAAGTTTACCTTAATATTTTTATTTACATTTTGAAATTCAGTTGTACTCATAATAAATTCAATTAAATCGGTCGAGCTATTGTAACCGTAATTTTTAATGGATGAAATCTTTATCCAACCCATGATTTTTGGATATTCATAAAGTCTATCCAAAATATTTTTATTCATTTTTGCTTTGGAAGCAATGTATGCTCCGCCATTTTCATATTTAGAAAAATTTGCTATATTTTCCTTATAAACTAAATCCGTGTTTAATATTTTGTCAGCAGAAATAGTAAAATTATGTTTCAATTTTTCAGCTAGAAAGTTTGTATTAATGTTGTCATTAATTTTATCAAGAAACAATTTTATATAATAGTCTTTTTCTAAAGGTTGAAATTTATCTTCAAAGTCGCCTCGCCAATTTGCAATTGATTGGATGAAAGATGCGTTTCCAGTATTTTTTTCTACCACGATTTTATGGGCAAAAACATCATTTGTGATATTGACGTAATTTATTGAGAACTCTTCAGTAAAATCATTTTCTGTCAAGCAAATGCTGTAGTCGTTTGCCTTGATTTTATATGCGATAGTCAATGAATCGTCTTCGTAATGATGATTACTATAAAGTATTCCATTTTTTGTCAAAAATGATTTTATTTGTTGGATTTCAGTCATAATGACGGCTAACGTTTTGCCAACTGGCGTGAGTTTTTTGCTTGTCCAATTTATGTATTTGAGCGTTAACACGCAAAAAATTACGCCAGTTGGCTGTTAGCAGGTCGTAACCGCCACACAGTTGCACACAGCTCACGTGTCCGCTAGTAAATTAAGGTTGTGGTCCACGTGTGAGATGCGCAATAATGTCCTTGATGTCGTGTTCGCTTAAGTGTCCTTCAAAAACAGTCATTCTATTGTCTTTGTATTGTTGTCGAAGTCTTTTTGCAATTGTGTCACCGTCATTAAATAACTTGTCGTTATTAAGCGAATATTTTATTACCCAACCGTCTGGTCGTTGCGGAATAGATTGTGCGAGGTCGAAGATTGTCGGGGCGTCTTGAGATTGCATGTTGTGGCAAACGGCGCAGTTTTTGAGAAAAGTTTTATTTCCTATGTCGGCCTGTCCTTTATAGTTGTCCGGCGGAGTTGTTGTCTGACCGCAACTAAAGAGCAGAAATGTGAGTCCGAATATTAAAGTAAATTTCATTGTCTACCAAAATGTTTTTTGTCTTACGGAACGTCCGCGGTTATGCCTGCTAACGTATTGCGACTTGGCGCAGTGTGGAATTAGTTGCCGTATCTTTCCTTCACCTTCCAATCTTAATTAAAGATACAAATGTTTCTGTGCCGGGACAAATTAATTATCTTCCTTGATTTCGTCCCGGCACACTACCGATTCCCCACATTGCGCTAAGTTGCTGTTAGGCGTAGTTGGTGACACCCAGTTTAATTCCTCGTCTGTGGTGTCACAACGGTGTTGTTGATGTCCGAGGAACATGTTGTGCACTGGAAGTTTTTAGATAAAAATATTGCGCTAATAAAGCCTTATTGGCGTCAGTCTTTTTATTGGAAGGAGAACGGGGCAAGGATTTTTTTAGGTCCACTTTTCATTATACACTGCTACAAATTATAGCAAAATTTGACTTTGTAAAATTTTCCCGATAACTTTGTCCAAGTTGTTTTAACGACGTCAGTCGTTTGAAAGCGAGCTTTCACGATGCCGATCGCAAACAACTTGAAAATAGAAAAAAGTCTATTTTTAGCAGTGTCCGCTGACCGTTAGAAAAAATCAGCAGACTCTTCTCCTTAAAAACGTCTGTGTCACACCCTGCGGATCTCAACAATTACGGCTAACTACCGACTAAGCGCCACAAACAAATAATTATTCCGAAGGAACTCCTTTGGAGCAAATGTTTATAAGCGGTTAAACCGTTTTATATAAATGTATTAAAATTTAGTCCAATAAAAAACCCTGAAGCTTTTATACTTCAGGGTTTTAATATTTAATCGGTAGGTGATCCCGATAGCTATCGGGATGTCGAACCTAGTGAGTGATTACTAATTTAGTATTTGCTGTAAAGTTATTTGTACCAGTAACAGATACAAAGTAAACACCGCTTGTTAATTGTACAGTGTTTAACGCAATCATTTGTGTGCCTTCTGCTAATTTACCTGTGTTCTCAGCAATCATTACACGTCCGTTAATGTCGTACACAGTAACTTTGTAAGAATCATCGCTTGTGGTTTTAAACCATAAGTTAGTAGCATCAGTAGCCGGGTTAGGGAATACTTTAATGTTTGTATTAACTCCAAAATCAGCTTTCTCTAATTCTTGAACACCAATTGCATACGGCGTAAAGAATTTATCGCTTGACCAAATACCACGACCGTGAGTTGCAGCATAAATTACACCTGAGTTATAACACTGCCATGGTGGTAAAGTTTGTTGTCTGATTTGGAACACAGCCACGTTAGGGAAATTATTTGCAGTACCAGGTTCTTTTACCCATGTTGGAGTTGGTTGTGTAATATCAGTAGTGCTATAGATACCATATTCTGTACCAACAATAGCACGCTTGTTATTACTCATTTCAAATAAGCTTGAGTAAGCAGGGAACTTTGGTAATGAACTTCCGTTCTTAACGCTAAAATTAGACGCATCGGTATTATTTAAAACCATTTTTCTTACATCTGAATTACTATAATAAACAGTTCCAACAGTGTTGCCATACGATCCAGTTGTTATCATCACATTCATATTGTCGCTTGAAACGGAGATACTAGTAATTGGTTTTTTAAACAAACCGATTGGTGTGGTGCGTTGAGGAGCTGATTTGTTAACATTTGCAGTTGAAGCTGAATCAGCATCAGATGTAAATGTACCGCTATAATCAGCAGATGTAGAATCGCCAATAAATTCAAGATGTGAAATACGGTATAGATAAAATGTTGTATCGTTTAGTTTAGAAGAGAAATAAATACAAGCTCCGTTTGGTGCCCACTCTAAACGAGTAATTGATGTTCCTAAAATTGGAGCAACAGTTCTTGACGGAACGCCAGCGCTATCAATTCGCGAATTCTTGCCTGCAATTTTAACCCAATCAGGATTCACGGAAAAATTTAAAGGTCGTTTTACTGCAAAAATCGAAGGGCCTGCAGAAACCGCCGCAGTACTTGTGTTAACGCCAGTTGCAAAACGGGCAGAGCGAGCCAAAGGAAGTTTTACAAAAGGTTGTGGGGTAATTGAAGCTGCTAACGGAGCACTTAAAGCAATGCTAGTTGTAAAAGCACTTCCGCTTATGTCTTTATTCGTTAAAGTAATGACATCACCAGCATTATAGCGCAATTTAATTGTAGAATTCATAGTACATGAATCATTAGGGGCGTTTTTAAAAGTAAAACGAATAGTATCAAGTAGAGTAGTGTTATTTAAAGTAACCTTAATATTAGTTGTTGGGGTGTTATTAGCTTCTCCCATAAGTGAATAACTGGTTATAGTTGTTCCGGTATAGGCAGGCATTATTTTTAAGGTTTGGTAATATTTGGTTGTAGCTCTAACTGAGATTACAGAAGAATCATTTGGCGGATCAATAAAGGTATACCTGATATTATCTATAAGAGTGGCGTTATTAAGCGTAATGGTATTATTAGTTACAGGTGTATTATTAGCTTCTCCTAAAATGCTATAATTTGTTAATACTGAACCTGTGTAAGCGGGCAACATATAAATAGTTTGAGCATATTTATATTTAAATCTAATACTAAATGTGCTCGAATCCTTTGGTGCTGCATTAAAAGTAAATCGAATAGAATCGTTAAATGTTGTATTATTCAAATATACAATATTTGTCGTGCCTGTTGGCCCTCCGCTTATCGCATAACCAGTAATTGTATTTAATGAATAAGTTGGTCTTATAACAATTGTTTTTTTCGTTGGAGAAGCTAGGGTTGTATCAAGCTTAAAGGATACACTTTTTATAATAATAGAATCATATTTTGCAGAAGCCATTGGTCTGGTATTTGCAATGGTAAATGTTGCGGATGTATTATTTGTATTAGTGTAAGTAGGGACGATGACATTTAAATTCGATTTTTTAAAGCTCGTCATTTTAACAGTAACTGAATCATACTTTGATATAACATTTGTTCTAGTATTGTTAATTGTAAAAGATGAAGCTGAAGTATTACTATTCGTGAAGGTTTGAGTAATAGCTAACGGCTGTAACGATTTTTTTGTTGAAGTTGGTCTGATGTAAATAGTATCATATTTTGCAGAAACCTGCGGACGAACATTAACAATAGTAAAAGTTGTTTGAGTATTGTTGGTATTTAAAAAACTGCTTTTAATTATTTCATTATAAAAAATTGCTGAATCAGTATTGTTTAAATTTTCCCATAATCTGAATGGGGTATTTTCATTCGCAAATGAAGAATTGCCTGGACTGACAAGAGGAATTGCAGACTTGTAA
>JAYTSW010000027.1:0-2773 GCA_043745425.1 Sphingobacteriaceae bacterium
TATTGCCTTAAAATGGACAAAAAAAGGTCTAATTACTTTTTCCCAGTTTAGAAATTTCTATAAAATGATTTTCATAGTCTTCAATAATTTTTTCCCATGAATACAGGCTCTTAATTTTATCAATATTATTATTCAAAAATTTTGAAAAATTCTTTTTTTCAATTTTTTCAATATATGATTTTACTTCACTTCCGGTGGTAAAATAAAAAGCATCATGCTGCAGGATCGCTTTATTAAATGGATTATCATGGGCACATATCAGCGCATTAGATGCCATCGCTTCTAAAAGGGAGGGGTTTGTTCCACCTACTGAATGTCCATGAAAATAAATATTAGAATAATACCGTAAATTATTTAGCACACCTATATCGTAAATAGGCCCTAAAAATTTGATGTTTTTTTTATTTTGAAATTTATTGACAAGGTATTCTCCAAATTTTGTTTCATATTTTCCGATGACTAAAAAGGCCTGATTATTTTCGGCTTGAGCTACCCCGTCTAAAATTGTTTCCAAATTGTTTTCAGGTTCAAATCTTGCAATCAGCATATTATATTGATACGGATTTAAAGAATATTTTTTCAAAATGGTTTCATCGGCATCGCGAAACAAGTTTGCACCATAAGGAATGTACGTGGAAGTTTTTTTATACTTTTTACCCAAATAATCCTGAATGCCAATTGAGTCGGATATTAAATAATCAGAAAATTTTACCGCCAGGAATTCTGCTTTTTTTAGAAATAACTGAACCGCTTTTGAATATTTGGATCTTTTCCATTCAAGGCCATCCATGTTAGTTGTTATTATTGCTTTTTTAGGAAGTATTGGACCCCAAATAGAGCTGCTTGTATAACCGAGTTGCAAAATAATATCAAACGATTGTTTTCTTGCATGGCGGATGCAATTCAAATCGTAAATAAATTGTCCAACAGTTCCCCATTTATCCTCCGGATCATTGCAGTGAACAATAGTTACCCCATTCCAACTACTTTCTTTGTATGGATGACTGCTCGAATTGTACACGGTTACTTTATAATTTTTTTCAATCAGCCCTTTAGCCAAATACTCTGCAAACTGCTCAAACCCCCCATAAAAATTCGGGATACCTCTCGTTCCTATAATAGCTATATCAAGCATTCTTACTAATGATTTTAGGTTCAAGCATATCTAAATACTTTGTAGCAATACCAGACCATGAAAAATCAGTATTAGCCGTATTAAAAGCATTTATTTTCTTTTCAGAAATGTTACCATCACTAAAAAGTTCTTCCGTTTTACGACCGAGATCTTCATGATTTCCATCTTCAAATAAAACGCCATTGGAATTGTCTATTATTTCTTTGTTAGCCGATAAATCTGAAGCTACTACCGGTAGCCCGTAACTCATTGATAAAAGCATTACACCACTTTGGTAAATTTTTCTATAAGGTAACATCAGAGCATCTGCATTTTTAAATAAATAATCCCTCTCATCATCTGAAATAAATCGAATGATCTTAACAACCATGTCAGATACCTTTAAATCATCAATTAGTTGGTTGTAATATTCAAAATTATCGCGATGAGGGAGACCGGCTATAATCAGTTTGAATTTACCCTTCAAATACGGAAGGGATTTTATTAAAATGTCTAACCCTTTTACTCTTTTTATTTGACCAAAAAATAATAAATATTTATAGTTCTTATCAAAATGTATTTCCTTTTGCAATAATGAAGTTGGAGTTACTACAGGAATAAATTCGATATAATTGCCATGAGGAATAACATGCAGTTTTCCTTTGTTTTGATCATTTAGCAATGGCTTTATTTCATTTTCAGAAGTGTGATTATGTACCACTAAAAAAGCAGCTGAATTGTAAATATACTCTCGGATAAAATTCTTATCCGCCACGCAAAGGCTATTTATATCATGGACTATCGCTATGATTTTTATTCTAAACAACCTGATAATAAAAAAAGAAAAATAGTCTGTGTAGGAAGTGGAGAATACATGCAAAACTGTAACCCCGACCTTTTCTTTTTTCAGTATCCAAATTGCCCTGAAGTGAGCTATGACGAAGTTGAAAATATTCTCTATTAGATTACTTTTCTTTTTTAGAAAATAAGAAAATTGTTTGATATCCTTATAATTCTTATCCTCAAAATTTGAAAAGGAATAGACAGTATTTCCCTTTTGTAATAATCCATTTAATAAACCAATGTCATAACAATTCATTCCAGCTTTCAAACCTACAGGATCAATAATTGCAATTTTCATAAATCGAAATGAACTAATTAAGTACTGAATTATTTCAGTTATTTCCGCAAAATAAAAGAAACTAAATCATTATAAAGATTAATTGTACAGTACTAAGTAACAATTTATTTTAGAAACCCAACAACTCGTTTAATTGAAGATAAAAAATGTGAAGTAAAAAAGGCAGGAAAAATGTAAGAGGAATCAATTAGTGATGAGTATGCAAAAAATTATTGCACAGAGGATGTAAGAGGAACAACAGAACAGTTAACTAGATTTTTTACAATAAAACCTAACGATACCGCCTTTATTAAAAACCGAAGCAATAATCTCAAGCACGAAAGCAAACGGCAGTACAAAAAGAAGGATAAAAAGCAATCCCTTATTATTATGCTTGAGTTCTTTTATAATTTTTTTCTTATAACCAAATAGGGATAGAAGACTTTGACACATACCCAATATACCAAGGTGATATGAAAAATATTCTTTTTTATAAACCTCCAGCCCTATTTCATTTACAAACTTTACTAATCCACTGT
>JAYTSW010000028.1:0-2765 GCA_043745425.1 Sphingobacteriaceae bacterium
AAATTCTTTTTTCCTGTAATAGGAAACCATGCGCCCGCTTTTACAGTAGCATCATTGGCAACAACAATACATTGCTTTCCGCTCACATATCCTATAACGATTACCACCCCTCCGCCAGGACAACCACCATGCTCGGCATACATTTCGTAACCTGCAAAGGCGCCCATCTCAAAACGTGGTGTATCTTTGTCTAATAAAAAATCAATACGCTCGCGCGCACTCATTTTGCCTTGTTCATGCAATTTATCGATACGCGATTTGCCACCACCTAAATAAATTTTTTGTAAACGTTGCTCCATTTGAGAAATAAGGAGCTTCATTTTATCTTCATTCTTATTAAAATCTAAATTCATTTTTTTAGTATTCAGAACTCAAATATAACATTAGTAAAACACATTTTTTAGCCCTCTTTTTGAGCTCATTCACTCATTCAAAAGTTCATTTCACCCAGAATTAGCATTATTTCGCTCATTCAAATGATAAATAGTGTAACTGATTATCAAATACTTAGTTATACTAATAACGTTTTTTGAAATTTTGGCGTAACCCTAAGTGGCATAATACATTATAAGGATGTATTGCGTACGCAGCCTATGAACTTTAACCCCAGATACCATCACACCACTAATCAGTTGCAAGAAGAGCAATTAATTATTGAAGCTGCGAAATTAAACCCCGAACATTTCGGTCCGATTTACGATAAATACTACAAGCAAATTTTTGGATATGTATATCAGCGGATGGATTGTAAAGACACCGCCTTTGATGTAACAGCACAGGTATTTTTAAAAGCACTTACTAATTTGAATCGTTACGAATTTAAAGGCGTACCGTTTGCAAGTTGGTTATTCAGAATTGCACATAGTGAAGTGATGCAATTATTTCGCGATCAAAAAAATAAACGCGCTGTGAATGCTGATGTTGGAGATTTAAAAAATATTTATGAAGAAGTTCAGGAACCGTTTTTTGAAGAGTATCTTCCTGCTTTACAACAAATGATTAAACAATTGCCAGAAGACGATTTGCAAATGATAGAGTTACGCTTTTTTGAGCAACGCCCTTTTAAAGAAATTGCTGAAATTTTAAATATTACCGAAAATAACGCCAAAGTAAGAATGTACAGGATACTGGAACGCCTTAAGAAAACAATTACGAATTATAAAATTTGATATGGAACCAAAATTTAATTTGAATCGCCCAAAGATTAGTGATGAGGAGATCAACAAGCACAAAGATTTTGACAATTTAGTCAAACAGTTTAAACAACAAAGCATACAAAAGGCCAAAAGCGACAGCAGTTTTTTAAAAAACAAAAAAGCAACTTACGCCACGGTCATAGCAGGAATAGCAGTTGTATGTACAGTCACTTATTTCACAGTATTCAATAAACAAAACAAACAAACCGCAACAAATGATAAAACAAATACTTTAACTGAAGATAAAAAAATACCAAGTACTAAGAAAGCATTTATTGCGCCTCCATCAAAAAAATTAGATGTTCCTTATACTACTTATAAAGTAAATTCAACCAAAGGTGGCGAGTTGGCGCATCATACCAATAGTAAGATCAAAGTTCCTAAAAGTGCTTTCGTAAATAAAGAAGGTAAAGAAATTGTAGGCGATGTTGAAATTTTGTATCGCGAATTTCATAATCAAGCTGATATTATTGCGAGTGGTATTCCTATGCAGTACGATAGCGCAGGAACAAAATATACATTTGAAAGCGCGGGTATGTTTGACGTGAAAGGTTATCAGAATGGCGAAGAAGTTTATTTGAAACAAGGAAAACCAATTACCATTGAATTAGCTTCACAATATCCCGACGATAAATACAACCAATATTATTTAGATACGGTTACGCATAACTGGCAGGTTATAAAACATGATACACCATTAATAAATCCGAATGTTCAAACAGTTGCTAAGGCAGAACCTGCAACTACTCCAAAAGTCATAAGTCAGCTTACAAAACGTATTGAACATGTTCCTATAAAAATCGACAGTGTTAAAACTGTATACGAGAAAAAAATTACCACATTAGCATCTCCTAAACAACCTGCAAAGCCGGCAAAAGCAGTCCCCGGCAAACCAGTATATCAATTAGATCCAGATTACAAAGAGTTTCCTGAACTCTTGGCCTTTAAAAATGCAGTATTTGAAGTTGGATCCGAAAACAAAAATTATTCTAAAGAATTAAGTACAATCGAATGGTCGGGCGCCACGATTTCGCCGGGACCACAAAAAGGCAAAAATTATCTATTAACCTTAACTAAAAAAACACGTGAAGAAAAATTAATAGTTTATCCTGTTTTAACGGGAGCAGATTATGAAAAAGCAGCTCAGGTTTATGAAAATAAATTTACTGAGTACAATGCTGCTCTTGATAAACGTCAAGCAGATGAATTGAAATTGAAATCGGAAATGGAAGCTAAACAAAAAGCTTACATGGAAGAACAGAAAAAATTAAGCGCTGAATTATTGAAAGAGCAAATTCGTATTGGCCGAGAAATGGAAGCGCAGTATGCCAATCAAAATAAAAATTTCGCAGTACAACAAACTGTCCGTCGCGTTTTTGAAATTAATAAGTTTGGAATTTATAATTCTGATTGTCCGCGCTCCATGCCACACGGACCAGTTATTGAACCGAGATATTCTTCTGCTGGAGTTCCATTAGAAGAATATCTCGGTTCAATAACTGGTCCGTGTGGCATGGAGCGCGGACAATCAGAATTATAAATTCCAAACTTATTAATTTCAAAAACGCG
>JAYTSW010000029.1:0-10240 GCA_043745425.1 Sphingobacteriaceae bacterium
ACTCTACTTGCGAAGGGAGAGGTATTAATATTGTAAAACTTAACAACATTGTTTGGAACGCTTTTAAATCTTCCGCATTTTATCATAAGTTAATCAATCAAAAAATTCTGGCGCAACTCAATGATGATAACGGCTTAAGTAAACAGTTAGAAGTTTTGCATCAGGAACTGGCTCAAATTCAAAAAAGTGAAAATCGAATGGATGATAAGATGAAAGAGCTGGTCAAAAAAGAAATCGATAAAAGAATAAAGAAAAAGCTTTACGAAGAAATAATGACAGAAATGGAACTGGAATCAAAAACAATTTCAGACAATAAAATGTTGTGCCTGGCGAATATAAAAATGTTTACACAGCAGTTGAATGAAAAGATAAATGTCGAATCTGAAGTAGTTAAAGGCTTAACAGTCTTTAAAAATGTACAGGAAGAAATTGAATCATTGTACCCTGGTGATTTACCAGAAGAACAGATAAAAATATGCGATGGCAATAAAAAGATAAGGCTGATCCTAAGAAACGCAATAAAAAATGTAAACGTGCATTATAATACAAACACAAAAAAGTACACTATTGAAATAATTTTCAATAAGGTAGGAGTAAAAAATATTTTTGAACAGGAGCATCCTGATAAATTTGATGAGGTTGCTGCTACAAAAGTGGTCGTAGGTATAAAAGAAAGTGTGGTGATTGTAAAATTACCGTTAGTTTCAAAAGAGTATTTTCTAAATAGTAATTCTGCATTCAGAAAAAAATATGAAAATGAAGCTCTGAAATTAAACAGTAAAATAAAACCTGAAAGGCACAAAAAAAATATGCCTAAGCCCAAAACCCCTTTGCTTATACAAGAACATCCGAAATAGTATGATGAGGATTTCTAAACGGCCGCTGTGTAATTAAACCCGACTGTCTTACCGTTTTCCCTGCAACGCTATGAATTTTTGTGGTTTCTAAAGCTTCCTCTAAAGTTAGGGGTGGTAAAATGGAAGGCATCCGTTTACTCAACATGGTTTTTCCTGCACCAGGGGGACCAATTAAGATGGCATTATGTCCGCCTGCAGCTGCAATTTCTAAAGCACGTTTAATATTTTCTTGTCCTTTCACATCGGCAAAATCAAATTGCACATCGTTTAATTTATTTAGAAATTTTTCATGAATGTTTATAGTAATTTTTTCTAAGCCAATTCCCTCATTAAAAAATTCAACAACCTGTTTAATATTATCAGCACTATAAACTTCCAAACCTTCAACAACGGCGGCCTCTTCAGCATTTTGCGCAGGTAAAATAATCCCTTTAAACCCATCTTCTTTGGCTTTAATAGCAATAGGTAAACAACCTTTAATCGGACGAATTCCTCCGTCGAGAGCGAGCTCTCCCATAATGGCGTACTTGTCAATGTAATCGGTGTTTATCAATTCAGAGGCCGCCAAAACACCAATAGCAATAGTTAAATCGTAAGCTGAACCTTCTTTTCTGATATCAGCAGGCGCCATGTTAACGGTTATTTGTTTACCTGGAATTTTATAAGCGTTATTCCTGAAAGCAGCGTGTAATCGTTGCTGACTTTCTTTCACCGCACTATCCGGCAATCCCACAATAAAAAAATTTACACCTTTTGTAATACTAACTTCAACAATAACTTTAGTTGCATTAATGCCATGCACTGCATACCCAAACGTTTTTACCAACATATTTAAATCTGTTTTTTTATGCAAATAAACTACAAAACATAACAAGCCGTGGCTACAATTTGTAGCAAACTGCTTTTTCACACATAAAAAGGCTTGTTAATATGGCGTATAAGCCTTATTTTTAAAATCTAATTAGATTAGCGTTTATGAAAAAGATATACCTCGCAGCAGCTCTTATTTGCCTTTTATCAGACTGGTCATTCGGACAAAAAAAAACGGATGCATCTGAGTTAAATTGCTTTAATAAGTGGTCGGTAAAGTTTGAAGAACGGGGAGCCGAAGAAATTAAAGACGGTCCATATACCGACGTAATTATTACGTTTCGCCAGGGCGCAAAAGCAGATTGTTATAGCGGAAAAGCAGATGTTAAAGACGGAAAATTGCTTAATTTTTATATCACTTTAGATGATGGCAGCTATGATAAAGTGCAAAAGGTTTGGAAGAACAATTCGGATAAAGATGTAGAAATAATAAACGGAATTAGTCGCACTATGATCACTGTTCATAGCGAACTCATTAATGTTATTTGGCCTAATAAATTAAAAGCTAAAAAAGCCGCCCCAAAGCGTGCGCCTGAGCCAACCGACGATTAAACTACAAAATTTTAAGTTTTATAGCGTTTTAATAGGGAAAAACCTGTTTTTCAGACTATTTACTATTAAAAATTGCTTATTTTTGCCCCCTCAATTATTAAAAAAATAAGATGTCAATGAATATCTCTAAGAAAGAAGTCGATAAGCTGAATGCTGAAGTTGTGATTAACCTTGGTCCTAGCGATTACGAAGAAAAAGTTAACAATGCCATTAAAAAAGTTCAACGCAATGCTGCTTTGCCTGGATTCAGACCGGGGAAAGTTCCTTCGAGCCTAATTAAAAAACAATACGGCACTTCTATTTTGGTTGAAGAGTTAAATAAAATATTAAACGACACCCTTAACAATTATATTAACGATAACAAGATTGAAATTCTTGGCAACCCTTTGCCAAAAGAAGAACAGCCGGTTGATTGGGTAAATCAAAAAGAATTTACATTTACTTATCAAATTGGTTTAGCGCCCCAGTTCGATTTAAAAATTGATAACAGTCATTCATTTAATTACAAAAAAGTAAAAGTGGATGAAGAATTAGTTGAGAAATATATTAAAGATGTTCGCCGTAATTACGGGAAACCTGTTAACCCAGAAGTTGCAGGCGATAAAGATGTGTTGTTTGTTGATATAGTTGAATTAGACGCTACAAATACAATTGTTCCCGGCGGTGTATTTAAATCTACCAGTGTTGGCATTGACCGCTTAAAAAATGAAGCTTTAAAAACAAAACTAATCGGCATTAAAAAAGAAGATAAGCTAGTTATAAACGTAAACGAACTTTACGAAACCGCTATTGATAAATCTGTTTCACTTGGTATTGATAAAGAAGTGGCTGAAAATTTCACAGCAAACATTCAGCTTACTGTAAAAAACATTGCTCGATTAGATGATGCAGACATTAATCAGGAGTTATTTGACAAAATTTATGGCGAAGGAAAAATAACTACCGAAGAAGAATTCAGAGCCAAAATAAGAGAAGAACTAGGTTTAATGTTTAATCAGGACAGCGATCGTGATTTGCGTAAGGAGATAGAAAAAACATTAATCACTAAATTAAATCTTCAGTTGCCAGATGAGTTTTTAAAGCGCTGGTTAATGGCAGTAAACGAAAAACCATTATCGAAAGAGCAATTAGAAAAAGAATATCCTGATTATTCTGAAGCAATGAAATGGCGTTTAATTGAAAACAAAATTATTAAAGAAAACAATATTGCCGTGAATGCTGAAGAAGCCACAGAAGAAGCGAAAGTGTTTATCAAAAGCGAATATGCCCGTTACGGACAAGCGCCTCAAGAAGAGGAAGTAGAAAAGATCGCAAAAGATTTGTTGACGAAAGAAAAAGAAGCACAAAAGATTTTTGAAAACCTTTACGCTAAAAAAGTGTTGGATTTAATTAAAACCAATTGCAAACTCGAAAGTAAGGAAGTGTCTTACAACGAGTTTTTCGGAATAAGTAATTAATCTTTGCCTACGGCAAGCTCAGAATGTCAATAAAAAGGCTTTTAAATATCAACAGATTTAAAAGCCTTTTTTTATTTGCCTTCATAGTGCAGTTTTCTTTTTCACAACCCTTATCGGAAGAGGTAATGGATTTCGGAACTAATCCCGGAAACTTAAGTTTATTTTATTATGTTCCTAAAAATGTAAGAGAAAATGCGCCAATAGTGGTTGTGTTGCACGGTTGCGGACAAGGTGCAACCGCCGCCGCTGAGTTAACCGGATGGAATAAATTAGCGGACGAATATGGTTTTTATGTAATGTATCCTCAACAACATTTTCCAAATAATCCTCAACATTGTTTTAATTGGTTTAAGAAAAATGAAATTGAACGCGGCAAGGGCGAATGCGAAAGCATAAAACAAATGGTGGATTATATGCTTGAGAAATTTAAAGCGAATCCTAAAAATGTTTTTGTAACAGGAATGTCAGCAGGCGGAGCAATGAGTACCGTAATGATTGCAACACAACCCGGCATGTTTAAGGCGGCTGCTATTTTTGCGGGCGGCCCTTATAAACCAGGAAGTAATATTTTTACCTCGTCTGGAAGTATGTTGTGGGGTGTAAATAAAACGCGTGAAGAATGGGAAGATTTAGTGTGGAGAGAAAATCCCGCTTTCAAAGCAAAATACCCAAGAGTAATTATTTTTCATGGTACAACAGATCCTGTTGTGAATGTACGAAATGCAGAGGAAACAGTTGAACAATGGACCGCCTTACACAAAGCAGATTCAGTTCCTTCAAAAGTTGATTCAGCCTATTTGGGTCGCCAAGACATAATAAGAATTGCTTATAATAATACGGAAAAAGAAGAGGTAGTTGTGTTTTATAAAGTAAAAGATTTGGGACACGCTATTCCAATTGATCCGGGTTATTGCGATAATCAAGGTGGAAAAACGGGATTATTTGCTACAGATAAAAATTTTTATTCGACCTATTACACCGCTTGCGAATTTGGTTTAGTGCCCGGTTGGTTTGTAAACGGCCCTATAGAAACACCTCCAAATTCAAATATAAAATTTTGGGTAGATGGATTAGATCGCAAAAAAGATTTTAAATACGAATGGAAAGTGCCGGAAGATGCTGCTATTATCGGCGAAAAAAACGCTCCAATCATTCAGGTAAATTGGGGAAAAACTTCAGGAACGGTTTCTTTAGAAGAACAATCGCCTAACGGCTGTCACTACTACCACAACAAATTTTTGGTTAGGGTAAAAAACAACTAATCAACCGTCTTTTTAATTTTATCAATCAAATAAGGGTGACCAAATACTTCACTACAGGTAACAACTGCGTTCACAGTTACACCCATTACGCCATGTAAATTTATATTTTGCCCGGTGAGTAAAAGATTTTTCACTTTAGTTCTAGGTGTAATAAATGATTTTAATGGCTCGTTATAATCTTTGATCACACCGTATAGAGTCCCGTCTCTGGTACCAATGTAATCACGATAGGTCAATGGGGTTGCGGTGGTATACGATTTAATATTTCCCTTTAATCCAGGTAGTCGCATAAAAACATTTTCTAAAATTTTTTCTGCTTTCTCAGTTTTAAAATCTTCGTAATCTTGCCCACGCCCCTCTTCGTAATTCGGAATAGTATGAAACGTATGTTCCCATTTTTTTACTTCATCAAAAGTCATATAAGCCATTGCCGTGAAGTTTTCTGTATGATTCGGATGTTTTGAAGACGTTCCCGGAAAAACACCAACGGCTTCGGGCCATTCTGCTGGATCATATTTTGGACCATTCCATACATTCGGAATTCTGTAATGATAAACGTTATGATTTAAGTAAGGGAAAGCACCTTCATTTACAACAGCATTCACTATAAATGATGAACAGGAATTTTCTAAACTTTTAATTCGGTTTTTATAAGCGGTGCGTAATTGCGGGCCCTCCACCATATCAACCGTCTTAGCTAAATCAATTCCCGAAATAAATAATTTTCCGGCAATGCGATCGCCATTTTTTAATTCCACTTCATCAATTTCATCACCCTTAAAATGAAACTTAACAGCCTCACTATAATTAAAAATTTCGCAACCCATTTTTTTGAGTTCGTTAGAAAGATGACGCGTAATTTGCGAACTGCCATCTACGCAACGGTACGAACTCTCTATATATGAATTCACCACTAACGCGTGAACATAAAACGGCGTAACGTTTTCTAGCCCCGCATATAAAATATTACTTCCGCCTAATACTTGAGCAAGCCGTTTGTTTTTTGTAATAGAATCAATAAACGTCTTTGCATCAGTGCTTAAATACCAGGCATTGGTAAAATCTTTTTTTGTGCTGTCTAAATTATATAAGGGAAAAGCGTTACAAACTTCTCTTACTTTTTGTATGTAAAGATTTAAATTCGCTCTTTCTTCCGGAAAAAGCTTACACAATTGCTCAACAAAATTTTCGTAACCCTGTGCATGCGGATATTTGTTGTCGTCGCCGGCAAATGTAATGATGTCGTAACCATCCTCGTCCATTTTGTGAAGCTTAATAGCATCCATTAAACCAAAATACTTGAAATAGCGATTTAGATTTTGTCCTGGGGCAAGTCCGCCAATATAGTGAACGCCTGTATCGAAAATCGTTTTTTCTCTGCTAAAAATTTGGAGCGAGCCTCCAATTTGTCTGTTTTTTTCGAGAACACATACCTTCATCCCCTCTTTGGCAAGAATGAAAGCGGTACACAACCCCCCCATTCCGCTTCCAATTATAACAGCATCATATCGTTCCATAAAAGTGGATAAAGATAATTAAATAAAGCCCGTCTTGCAAACCATTGCATATTGCAACATCCTAGGCAATTTCGTATTTTTAAGCAATATTATGTCTGGTTTACGCAAACTCTTATTAATCGTTTTTTCTCTTTGCTGTTTTGTAAAACTACAAGCCCAGCAATATATTATAAAAGGGAAAGTCTTTAGCAGTGATAACAAAGAAGCTCTGCCGTTTGTTCCTGTAATTATTAAAGGCACATCAATTGGCGCACAAACCGATTTTGATGGCAACTTTACAATAAAAACAAATACTTTAGGCGACTCGATAATTGCTACATACTTCGGATACAAACGGAGCGGCCGAAAAATTAACAAAAGCTTAGAGATTCAGGAATTAAATATTCCAATGCAAAATGAAGGCGTTGCACTTGAAGAAGTAATGATAAAGGCCGGCGAAAATCCCGCACACCGTATTATCAGAAATGTAATCGCAGCTAAAGAAAAAAATAATCGTGATAAACTGGAAGCCTACGAATATGAAACGTATAATAAAGTAGAATTCGATTTAAATCGCATTCCAAAAGAAATGCGCGATAGAAAAGTATTAAAGTCAATAAAATTTGTTTTTGATAATGTAGATAGTTCGTTTAGTGATGAAAAACCATCATTACCGTTTTTCATGATTGAAAGCATCTCAGACTTTTATTTTAAGAAAACTCCAAAGAGAAAACGCGAAGTGGTGAAGGCTAGTAAAATTACGGGCATTGAGAACTCAAGCATATCTCAAGTAATGGGCGATATGTATCAGAACATAAATATTTATGATAATAACCTTTTGGTGTTTAATAAACAGTTTGCAAGTCCGATATCAAACGATGGATTTTTTTATTATAAATATTTTTTGGAAGACAGCTCTTTCATAGGGAATACATGGTGTTACCACATTCGCTTTAAACCAAAACGCCCACAGGAATTATCGTTTGTAGGAAATATTTGGATTGCAGATACAACTTGGGGCGTTAAACGTATAGAGATGTCATTGCCAAAAGATGCCAATATAAATTTTATTAATTCCGTTGGTATTACAGAGGAATTTATCTATGCCGATAGTACATGGATGCTAAGCAAAGACAGATTAACCATCGATTTTTCTCCTGAAAAAAAGGCACTTGGTTTTTACGGACGAAAAACAACGTCCTATAAAAACATAGTATTAAACAAAAAACACGAAGATAAATTTTACGATTTGGGTGATAAAATTGATGTGAATGATGACGCTTCAAAAAAGTCTGATGAATATTGGCAACAACACAGGCATGACAGCTTAAATGCGCGTGAGTTGAGAATTTATAAAATGATTGACACCATTCAGTCATTACCTGTTTACAAAACATGGATTGATATATTTTATGTTTTTGTAGCAGGTTATGCGAAAGTAAATAATTTTGAAATTGGCCCATATACCAATCTTGTAAGTTATAATAAAGTGGAAGGTACCCGCTTTAGATTTGGTGGACGCACAAGCCGTAAATTCAGTCGTTGGTATGAGTTGAATGGATATGTTGCCTATGGTTTGCTGGATGAAAAATATAAATATGGATTAGGATTCAAATCGTTCCTAAGTAAAAAACCAAGTCGACAATTAGTGGGTGTTGATTTAAAAAGTGATTACGAAATTTTAGGACAAAGCACTAACGGATTTTCACAGGATAATTTATTTGCATCGTTTTTCAGAACTAGTCCGCTCACTAATTTAACGCGTGTTGATAATACAACAGCTTGGTATGAGCGACAATGGTTTCCGGGTTTAATAACGCGAGTTTCCCTCTCAGGAAGTTTGTATACACCTGTTGGCGCTGCAAAATACCGTTATTATAAAAAAGATGGTGCTATTGCCTATAAAGAAAATTTACGCAACACAGAGGTTCGTGTAAACCTTCGTTTCGCTTATAAAGAAAAATATGTGGGTGGCGATTTCGAGAGAGTGTCGATTGGTACCAAATGGCCTGTTATCCAGTTAAATTATGCTAAATCATTGCAAAACGCATTCGGTGGAGAATACGATTACCAAAAAGTTGCCGTTAATTTGTTTGACAGAATTCGCATTACTCCAATTTTAGGTTATACAGATTACATGATACAAGCAGGAAAAATATGGGGAACAGTTGCTTATCCTTTACTGGAGTTACATGGTGGTAACGAAACGTATGTATACGATTACTCTGCCTTCAATATGATGAAGTATTATGAATTTGGCAGTGATCAATTTGTATCGGCTGGTATTTTTCATCACTTTGAAGGATTGTTGTTTAATAAAATCCCATTAATAAAAAAATTAAAATGGCGCGAAGTAATCAGCGCAAAAGGAGTTTGGGGAAGCGTCAATCAACAAAACAGAAACACGTTAATTTTTCCAACTACTTTAAGATCATTAGAGAAAGGCCCGTATGTTGAAGCAACGGCAGGTATTGAAAATATTTTTAAAGTATTCAGGGTGGATGCTTTATGGCGACTAACGTACCCTAGACCTAACCCACTGGATAATTTTGGAATTAAATTTAGTTTTCAGTTAGCATTATAAAAAATGATTTTACGTTCGGAGAATTTAGTAAAGAAATATAAAAGCCGTACTGTTGCCAACAACGTATCGGTTGAGGTGAAGCAGGGAGAGATTGTGGGGTTGCTTGGTCCGAATGGCGCCGGAAAAACAACTTCGTTTTACATGATTGTGGGAATGGTAAAACCAAACTCGGGAAAAATATTTTTAGATGATTTGGATATTACTAAAGAGCCAATGTATCGCCGTGCACAATTAGGAATTGGCTATTTACCTCAGGAAGCATCCGTGTTCAGAAAACTAAGCATTGAAGATAATTTACGCGCAGTTTTAGAGATGACCAAGCTCACTAAAAAAGAACAAGAAGCAAAAGCGGAAACGCTCTTGGATGAATTCGGACTACAACACGTTCGTAAAAATTTAGGCGACCAATTATCAGGAGGAGAAAGAAGAAGAACTGAAATTGCCCGTGCTTTAGCTACCGACCCAAAATTTATTTTATTAGATGAACCATTTGCGGGCGTTGATCCAATTGCGGTAGAAGATATTCAAAGTGTCATCCGCACTTTAAAAAATAAAAACATTGGTATTTTAATTACTGACCATAACGTACATGAAACCTTAAACATTACGGATAGATCGTATTTGCTGTATTCGGGCAGCGTAATTAAATCGGGCACGGCCGAAGATTTAGCTAATGACGAACAGGTGCGTAAGGTTTATCTTGGACAGAATTTTGAGTTGAGAAAATAATTTTCTATTATGCGTGTAATATATTCAATATTATTTTTTCTGTTAACGCAAATTATTGTCGGACAAATAAATTCTAAGGAAGTAATTAAAATTAAGAAAGAGTTATTTAAAGACACATTAAATTTAAGTGACCACGAGCCTTATTATATAGGCGGGTTAAATGGAATGAATGAATTCGTAAGCAAGAACATTCAAATTCCCAAATCTGTCAGTAGTGGACTTATTAGCGGGACAGTCTTTATTAATTTTACCATTAATGACAGCGGTGCAATACGGGGCATAAAAATTTTGAAGGGAATAAAGGGTTGTCAAGAATGTAGTGACGAAGCTGCTAGAGTAGTTAAACTAATGCCAAAGTTTATTCCTGCAAGGATAAATAACAAGTATGTATCTTCACCATATTCTTTCCCAATAAGGTTTGGACAAAAATAAT
>JAYTSW010000030.1:0-10229 GCA_043745425.1 Sphingobacteriaceae bacterium
TTTCAATAATAATTTACTGTCCGCGCCTTTGTATTTTGGATTTGTATTGGGAAAATGGAAACCGATATCACGTAAATTAGCTGCGCCTAATAAAGCATCGCAAATAGCATGTAATAAAACATCCGCATCGCTATGACCCACACAACCTTTATCAAATTGTAATTTAATACCACCTAACCATAATTCACGACCTTCAACCAAAGGATGAACATCATAACCAAAACCAACTCTGATGTTAATCATAAATTTATTTTATATCGCAGGTTGTTGCGCCACCTGACAAACTCTGACAATGTTTTTTTGCCTGACGTTTTGTGCCTTCTGTTTCTCCGGCATCATACGAACCGTTAGTATTTGTGCACTGACATTGATACGTTTTTTTGCAAGACGCAAACAAAACAAAAATAGATGCAACTAAAAGTATTTTTTTGTTTATCATGAATTAAAGATAAGAAAATTTATGTAAGATGTAAAAGGTTAAACGGAAAATGTAGTTGATTACAAACGCTCACATCTGCCATTATACATCTTCCCTTTTACATTCTACTTATCCCTCAATAGCTTTAACGCCTGGAAGACTGCCTTGCTCTATATATTCCAACAAAGCCCCGCCTCCTGTACTTACGTAACTCACTTTATCAGCCAGATTATACTTATTAATAGCTGCAACGCTATCACCACCGCCTATTAAACTAAAAGCACCATTTTTTGTAGCTTCCACTATTGCATTAGCCGCTTGCTTAGTTCCATTCTCAAAGTTGCTCATTTCAAAAACACCCATTGGGCCGTTCCATAAAATTGTTTTTGAATTTTTTATTACATCGTTATTCATTTTCACAGTTTCAGGACCGGCATCTAAACCCATCCATCCATCAGGAATTTCATTTATTTTACATTGTTTAATATTTGCATCATTGGAAAAATTATCAGCGATAATTGCATCTGTGGGGATGTAAATATTTACACCTTTTTCTTTTGCTTTTACTAACAATTCTCTTGCGGTTTCTAATCTCTCATCTTCACATAAAGATTTCCCGATATGTCCACCCATTGCTTTTACAAATGTAAATGCCATTCCGCCACCAATTAAAATATTATTGGCTTTATTCATGAGCTGCTCGATGATTAAAATTTTATCGCTCACTTTGGCGCCGCCGATAATTGCAGTGAAAGGCTTCTCCGCTTTATTTAAAACTTTATCAATACTCGCCACTTCACCAGCCATTACAAAACCAAAACACTTTGAATCCGCATTAAAAAATTTTGCGATAACAGCGGTTGATGCATGTGCACGATGCGCGGTACCAAAAGCGTCATTCACATAAACATCTCCATGCTTACTCAATTTTTGCGCAAACTCTTCGTTACCTTTTTCTTCTTCTTTATAAAAACGTAAATTCTCTAATAATAAAACTTGTCCGTTTTGTAATGCTGCTGACTTAGAAAACGCATCTTCACCAATACAATCCCCAGCGAAATCCACTTCTGTTCCTAATAATTCAGAAACCTTTTTTACAATGTGTTTTAAAGAATACTTATTTGTTGGTCCTTCTTTTGGTCGGCCTAAGTGTGACATAAGCACAATACTTCCGCCATCTTTTAATATTTTTTTAAGAGTGGGAATTGCTGCTTTAATTCGTGTTTCGTCAGTTACTTCAAAATTTTCATTGAGAGGCACATTAAAATCAACACGGATTAATGCGCGTTTATTTGAGAAATTTATAGAATCAACGGTTTTCATATACAATTAGTGAGATATGAGTTAGCGATTTGGTGAATTATAAAAAGTGAAGTTAAGAATTTTAAAGCTTAACTCGCCAACTCATACTTCACCAACTCACAAATTATTTAGTACCAGTATGCCCGAATCCACCTTCACCGCGTTTGGTTTCTTCTAGACTTTCAACGGCGCTCCACTCAATGGTTTCATGATTTGAAATTACCATTTGTGCAATGCGTTCTCCATCATTAACAATAAAATCTTCATTGGATAAATTCACCAATAACACTTTTATTTCACCGCGATAATCGGCATCAATTGTTCCTGGTGAATTTAAAACAGTAACACCGTTATTAAACGCTAAACCACTGCGCGGACGAATTTGTGCTTCGTGACTTTCAGGTAATTCAATAAATAAACCTGTTGGCACTAAGGTTCTTTCGAGTGACTTTAATACGATAGGCGCATTTAAATTGGCTCTTAAATCAAGTCCTGCCGAAAAATCGGTGGCGTATTCAGGTAATGGATGATGGGACTGGTTAACGACTTTTATTTTTATCATGGTTGCAATTGGTTTTTTATGTTTTTTAGATTGGCAAATTCCAATTTATAAAACAACCATGCAAATAATAATACCAACAAATTATTCAATATTAATTTGATTACCATGCTACTCAGCGAATTATAAGTTAATGAAATAAAATAGAATCCTAAAGCCGCAAAAAAGAAAAACAGCATGCTCCGCAAATTGTATTTCACAGGATAATGTTTTTGACCAAGAAAGTAAGAAATGACCATCATAGTTCCATAGGCTGCCAAAGTAGCCCACGCGCAGGCCATATAACTATATTTACCAATGAAAGCAAAATTGATAGCAAGGGTTAAAATAGCGCCGATAAGTGTAATGATAGCACCGTATTTCGTTTGTCCGGTTAATTTATACCAAATTGATAAATTAAAATAAACCCCCAAAAACAAATTGGCCAACAGTAAAATAGGCGCCACGCCTATGCCTGCTCTGTAGTCTTTATAAATTACACTTTGTATTAAATCAATATTCATCATTGTTGCTAGGAATAGGAACGAACAAAAAATGACAAAATATTTCATTACTAATGCATTTAGTTTTTTGGAATTTTTGTCTTGTGCCTGATTAAAAAAGAAGGGTTCAGCTGCATATCTGAATGCGGTTATAAATAATGTCATCAGGATAGCAATTTTATAACAGGCTCCGTAAATACCTAGTTCGGTTTTAGCAATATGTTCAGGCAATAAATATATTAAAATAATACGGTCGAATGTTTCATTAATCATTCCGGCTAAACCTAAAAACAAAAGCGGCCAAGCGTATTTAATTAGTTGCTTCCATAAACCTTTGTCAAACACATAAGCAAATCCTGTAAATTCTTTTGCGAGTAAAAGCATACTTACTGCGTTAGCTACTAATTGCGCTAGGAAAGCATATCCTACTCCTATTACCGGATTGTAACACTGTGCTAAAAAAGAATCTTCATTATTTTCATAAGCATTCTTACAGAATACTAAATAGAAAATGCTCACTACTAAATAAACTGTAACATTAATTATTTTTAAAATCGTAAAGCGTTTTGGGTTATTATTTAAACGCAAGCGCGCGAATGGCAATGCCATTAGAGCATCTGTTGCAATTATTAAAACGCACCAGATAACATAATTTTGATTTTGTGGATACCCCGTCAAATCAGCAAGGCTTTGTGAAAACAAACAAAGAACTAAAGTTAATGTTAGTGTAGTGGAAAAAATTGAAATTAATCCTGTTGAATATACTTTATCTTTTTCATCTGTTTTACTTGAAAAATTAAAAAAAGCTGTTTCCATACCATAAGTAAAAATAATATTGAAAAAACTTATGTAGGAATAAAATAGGTTATTGGAGGCTAAATCAGCAGGCAATTTAAAGATGAATGTTAATGCCAAAGAAAATAGATAATTAATAACGCGAGGCAAAATACTGCCAAGGCCATAAATTACTGTCTGTCCTGCTAATTTCTTTAATGGATTGCTCAAGCTTGTAATTGTATTCCTATAAAATTATAGAATAGCGAAACACCCTTTTGTGAATAATGGTTAAGATATTAACCGCAAAATGTGATAAAGAATCTAGCCTTTAAGCTTAGAAATCAGACCCGTTGTAGAAAAACCCTCTGTTAAAGCTATAGTAACGGTTTGTCCGCCCCTTGCCTTAACAACATCAGAACCAATAATGTATTTTTTAGAAGAACTATTTGTTTCGCTCGCATCGTAATCTGAACCTTTAACCAAAACATCTGGCTGAACTAATTTTATTAATTCAAGTGGCGTATCCTCATCAAACAACACCACATAATCAACACATTCTAAAGCTGCAATAATTGTCGCACGCGTATCCTGATTATTGATGGGGCGTTCCGGAGATTTGTTCTGACGTTTTACTGAAGCATCTGTATTTAAACCCAACACCAAAACATTTCCTAAATCACGCGCTCTGGTTAAATATTCAACATGGCCACGGTGCAAAATATCGAAACAGCCGTTGGTGAAAACAATTTTTTTATCAAAAAAACGATCAACATTTAAAAGGCGGGAAATATCTTCTGCCGCTACAATTTTTTTTGAAATTTTATTGTGGTACGACATTTTTCTTTTTGTTTACGATTGGTAATAATATCAAACTTAATAATCCAAAAAAAGTGATTAAAATAAATGAAGCCATCCATACCAGCCAAGGAAAAGCAACCGCCGCTACATTATCAACCCCATAATACGTTAATATACCCATAACTATTAAATGGTAGGCGCCTAAGCCACCAGGTGAAAAAGCAACGCCAAGTGTTCCGAATAACATAATTGTTAAACATCCTTTATGTCCAATATTAACAGTTTCAGGTAATGCATTCAGACAAAAATAAGTTGAGTAAAAATACATGGTCCAAATTAAAACACTTAAAAAAGCAAATCCCCAAAAGTTTTTCATTTTTCTAACAGATAACAATCCATCAAAAAAGCCCTTTATAAAATTTCCAAACTTGCCTTTAAGCTTACCTGCAATTTTTTTTCTCAGTGCCAAAAAAATTACAACAAAACTAACACCAATTGTAACCAAAATTGTAACTTTTGTTGTCGACATAGCGCCATATTTTTCTGAAAATGGATCAAAAATATATTTATTGCTTAGTCCGATTAATTCGGAAAATTGAAACAAAAGAGTTAATCCAAAAATAACACCCAGTAAAATTGTGTCCACAAGTCGTTCCGTAATTATAGTTCCGAATCCTACTTGAAAAGGAATTTTTTCATAACGGTCGACAATAGTAGCTCTATATACTTCGCCTAAACGAATAACAGGAGCATAATTACCAAAATACCCAATGAAAACAGCAGCTGAAGCATTAAAAAAAGATATCTTATATCCCAAGGGCTCCAAAAGGTAATTCCATCTATAAGCTCTTGTGATATGGCTAAAAAAAGCAATTACTGCACAAACTGAAACCCAAAAGTAATTTGCATTGGTGAAGGCTGAAATGATTTCTGCTTTCTTATCGGCAATCTGACCATACGCAAACCAAACAAATACAATACCTAACGACATTAAAATACCGGTTTGTATTATGGATTTGGTTTTAGGCTTCAAGAATTATTTTTTTAATTTATTGGTTTCTGTATCGGGAAAAACAACCCAGGGTTTAAAGGTTTTTGCTTTATCAAAATCCATTTCGGCATAAGAAATTACCAGGATGACATCTCCTTTTTTAAACTTAAGAGCAGCAGGGCCATTTAAACAAATTACACCACTCCCACGATCACCTTTAATAACGTATGTAATAACACGTTCGCCATTGTTTTTATTTAAAACATGAACCTGTTCGTTCTCAATTAAATTAGCAGCGTCCATCAGATCTTCATCAATGGTTACGCTTCCAATATAATTCAGTTCGGCTTGGGTAACCGTAACACAGTGAAGTTTAGATTTTAGAACTTGAATTTGCATAGCGGGTCAAAGGTAACACTTATTGCTTAATTATTAGCTTAAATGGCTTTTGGCCTCCATATTTAGGGTGTTTATTAAGTTATTTTTACTATTTTTGATATAAGATTTTGAAAAAGGCAGGTATCATAATTATAGGTTTAGCGCTAGCGATTTTTGTTAGCGGCCACTTTTTTATTTTCAAATTATCTCAAAATTCTCACCAAAACCAATTCAGAGCTTTTATTTTTAAAAATCTCGATAAGGTTATTAAGGTAGATATTTCACCTTTTGAACTCTACTCTTCTTCCTCAAACATTAAATGGCTGGATGATAATAAAGAAGTTGTGATTGATAATCAGATTTACGATGTGGTTGGCTTAAAAAATTCAGGGAAAACAGTTTCCTTGTTTTTGATGAACGACAATCAAGAAAAAAATCTCATCGATAACTATAATGAATTGGCTAGTTCAGTTTTAAATACACCAACTTCCTCTAAAACCAATTTAATAAAAGATTTTTTATCGCTAAAGTTTTTACAGGATTCTCCATTAGGTGTTCCCACTGCAATAACTGATTGTGTTAGTCAACATTCAAATTATCTTTCAGATTTAACGTCTGTTTTTATTTCCTTGGAGAATCCTCCTCCTGTACTTCCAAAATTCTAAATTGCATTTTTTCATTCAGTGAATGATAAATTATGATTCTTTACTTTAGAATCATTTCGTGCATATTTCAAAATTGTATTATTAATTAAATTATTTAGAGTTGAATAAGGCTCTGCAAATTTTCGGTGAGAACGCTAGCACTTTATATAGGATTGTTCCTTTCCCTTTCCGGAATTTCGCAGGTGACTTTAAAAGGAGTTATTTGGTTAGACAGCAGTGATACTAAAATTATAAAAGCAGTAATATCAATACCTGAACTAAATATTATAACGCAAAGTAATGAAGACGGATTTTATAAATTAAAAAATTTACCAAAAGGACATTTTACCATTATGTATAAATTACTTGGATATGAAACACGAATCTTTTCCCTGAACCTAAACGATAGTTTAGTTGAGAAAAATGTTTCGTTGACGCCAAGTTTTTTGCAATATCCTGAAGTAGTTGTTTACGGAACCAATGATGCAGCCAATGATAAAACAGCCAACACGATTTCACAATTAGACGCCAATGAAATGCGAACAAACGGTGCCTTAAATTTAAGTGATGGTATTTCTAAAATTCCAGGTGTTAGTCAGCTAACAACTGGTTCAGGTATTTCAAAACCTGTTATCAGAGGCTTATTTGGCAATCGCATTCAAACAGTTTTATATGGTTTACGTTTCGATAATCAGCAATGGCAAGATGAACACGGATTAGGTTTATCTGATGTAGGTATCGACAGAGTAGAAATAATTAAAGGCGCTGCTTCTCTTTTATATGGTTCAGAAGCCATGGGTGGTGTTATTAATATTATTGAAGAAAAAAGTGCACCCGTTAAAACTGTGAAAGCTGATTTTTCTACGCGTTTCTTTTCGAACACACTTGGCAATGCCACCGACATTGGTGTAAAAGGTGCGGGCCAAAAAATAAATTGGCGGTTGCGGTTTGGTGAAGATAGTCACGCAGATTATTCTGATGGAAATAACAAGCGCGTTTTAAATTCACGTTTTGGCGGCTATTATGCTAAAGCAGGATTTGGTTTTAATTTCAGGAAATGGGTTAGTCAGAATAATTATATGTTCACCAATAGTAATTTTGGTTTTTTAATGGACACTGTTCAATTAAAAGACCCTGCTGATGACAGAAGCAGCAGAAGTTTTGATAGACCACATCACACTGTTTATTTAAATGTATTCAGTTCACAAAACAGTTTCTTTATGAAAAGTTCGAAGCTAAAAGTGAATTTAGGCGTTCAGAATAATAATCGTCAGGAACAAGAAGGTGGAAATAAAATCAGTTTAAACATGTTGTTGAATTCATACATCACCAATATTGTGTGGACAAAACTTATTAAAGAAAAAATTGAAATAAACATTGGCACACAAGATTTTTATCAAACCAATACTAATTTAGGAGCAAGAACAATTATACCCGATGCCAAAGTTATGGAGAGCTCTGCCTTCACGTATATCAAAGCAAATTTAAAACATATTGTAGTGGAAGGTGGATTAAGATATGATTACCGTGCCATAGAAACCTATTCTACAGGAACTATCAATACTGACCCATCAGGGCCAGGATACAAAATAAAACCATTTTTAAAAAATTACAATGCTGTAAACGGTTCTTTGGGATTAAGTTGGTTTGACGCAGAACATTTTAATATTAAAGCAAATTTCTCTACAGGTTATCGCTCAGGGAATCTTGCTGAATTATCGTCTAACGGTCTGCACGAAGGTACATACCGTTATGAAATAGGAAACACAGACATGAAAATTGAGCAAAATTTATGTGGTGATTTAGTTTTACAATATAAATCTTCATTCATCAATTTATTTGCAACAGGATATTATAATCGTTTTTTAAATTATATTTATTTGTCGTCTTCTGATAAAGAATATCTGGGCTTTCAGATTTTTAATTACTTGCAGCAAAATGCAACTATTCAAGGCGTGGAGTTAACATCAGATATTCATCCTAAAAAAATTAAGTGTTTAAACTGGATTACAAGTTACTCATATATATATGGCACATTGGATAATGGAAATTATTTACCATTTATACCGGCACCAAAATTAAATTCAGATATTAAATTAAGTTTTAGAAATTCAAAAAAAGTAAGTGAGTTTTCCATTAAACCGGGCATGACTTATGTGTTTTTACAAGACAGGCCCGGCGATTTTGAAACATCTACCCCAGCTTACTATTTAGTAAACTGCGCGGCATCATTAACGGTAAAAAATAAAAAGAATCTTTTGCAATTCGGACTTTCAGGGAATAATCTTTTAAATGCCACTTATTATGACCATTTATCACGCTTTAAATATTACGGAATTCACAATATAGGAAGAAATGTTTCTTTTAATTTTAAAATAATTATTTAATAAATAAAGTCATGAAAAAAATAATCGCAATAACAATAGTTTTGATTTCTTTAATTGGAATTAGCTGTAAGAAAAAAGCTCCTGCTCAAGGAAATGACCCGCGAATTCCGCCTGATATGGCTTTTAAAACTACAAGTGGGTACGTTTATAAGGATACTACAGTTTCGAAACTTGATACACTCCTTATTGGGGTAATAGTTACTAAAACTGAAGACAACTTAACCAGCTTTAATGCTTCTAATGCATACGATGGCAGCACCACCACCACAACTTTTTTTAATCATCATCTCAGCTCAAGTGAATATAACGGCTATACAGTTGATGTAACTTCTTATTGTAGAAATCAGTCCGGAACAGAAGCCTTAACGTTTACAATTGTTGACCGTGATGGAAATATTACTAAAAAAACAATTATCGTTACTGTCATTTAAATTCAAACAAAATAAACCAATATATAAATCAATAATTAATAACTAAAACAAACAAAATGAAAAAGATCACACTAGTTTCGTTTGCATTAATTGCTCTAAGTGTAGCATCATGCAAAAAATCAAGAACCTGCCACTGTACAGGTAAAACAACAGACGTTCAAACACAAACAGGAACGATAAACTCGAACTCTACAACTGAATCTAACGAAGATTACACAGATGTTTTATCGAGCACAACTAAAGCTGCTGCAAAAGGACACAGAGATTGTATGTCTCGTGCCAAAAAAAGTACTTCAAGCTATACAAGTGGTGGAACTACTACTACCAATGAAGTAACTACTGACCTTAATTGTACAATTAATTAATAAAATTAAAATCAAGAAAATGAAAAATATAACCATCTTATCAATTGCATTACTTGCAATTTCTTTTACATCATGCAAAAAAGACAGAGTGTGCGAATGCTCTACAGTTAACAGTGCAGCTGGATCAACATCGAGCACTTATACTATCACTTACAAAAAAGCAACTAAGAAAAATGCTAAAGCAGCATGTATGTCGTTGGTTGTTCAAGCTGATGGCGACCCTACATCTGACACAAGAACTTGTACACTTAAATAATCATTAAACTAAAATTAATTTAATATGAAATCAATTATAATTATAGCAGCAGGATTTTTAACCTTATCGTTAACTTCTTGTAAAAAAGACTGGACTTGTACTTGCAAAGACGCAACAGGTGGTGAAGTGAAAAAATTCAAAAAAATCACCAAGACTCAGGCAATGGCTAATTGCCAAACTGTAGCTCACACCGAAGCTGGAACTACAAGTAATGAGACCTGTACCTTATCAAAATAAGTTTTGCTAAAGGTTTTTATGTAAACAAAGGACTGATCACTCAGCCCTTTGTTATTTCATTAAGATTCACTTTAATTTTTTCAGATAATTCTTGGGTTGGAAGATCATTGGCATCATCTCCGAACGGATCTTCGATTTCTTCTGAAATTAACTCGAGAGAGGCAAATGCATAAAAAACAAATACCACAATTAAAACTGACCAAT
>JAYTSW010000031.1:0-10167 GCA_043745425.1 Sphingobacteriaceae bacterium
GGTGGACACATTAATGCTGCAGGCGGAAAAAGTGATTTAAGTTTAAATGATACAATTGCTAAATTTTTAGAGATTGTAAGTCAACCTGATTTTAAAGCATAAAATGTTTGAGTGGATTAAAAATTATTTACTGCAGCAAGAAATTAAAAGCAGTTCTAAAATTCAGAAGCAATTTGTGGAGTGGGAGAAGGTGCAATCATCTGTCATTTTAGTAGGAATCAATCAATTCAACCAAATAAAAGAATTTGTAAAACAAACAGGTAAAAATGCCGATATTATTGTTTTCCATTCTGATAAAACTTCTGAAACTAAAGATTGTTTTTTATCGCTCAATAAGAAAGATTTAAATTTTTTCGGATTACCAAAACCTGAAGTTATTCAAAAAATTAAGGGTAAGGGTTATGATGTTTTAATTAATACCGACTTCAATAATTCATCATTCATAAAGGCAATTACAGGTTTAACTGCTGCAAAATGTAAATTAGGTCCTCAAAGCGCCATTTATAATGAGTTTTTCGATATTAGTATTCAAAGTTCTCAGTCAGAATTCCTCAAAGAAGCCCTTAAATATTTAATGATGATTAAAAGCTAAAATTATTACTTTTGTTATATGGCAAATTTAGATTTAACAGGTACGGGCGTTGCAATTGTTACTCCATTTAAAAAAGATGGTTCAATTGATTTTAACTCACTAAAAAAATTAGTAAACCATTTGGTTAATGGCAAAGTGGAATACCTTGTTGTAATGGGAACAACTGGGGAATCTGTTACTTTAAGTAAAGAAGAAAAACAAAAAGTAATTGATTGTGTTGTTAAGGAAAATAAAAAACGAATTCCTTTAGTATTAGGCGTTGGCGGAAACGATACTGATGAAGTTGCCAAACAAATTGCAAAGGTGGATGCAAAAGCATTCTCTGCGGTTTTATCTGTTTCACCATATTATAACAAACCTTCACAAGAAGGAATTTATCAGCATTATAAAACTATTTCAAAGGCGAGCAAGTTGCCTATCATTTTGTATAATGTTCCCGGACGTACTGCATCTAATATTGAATGTACAACAACTATTCGTTTAGCAAAAGATTTTAAAAATATTATTGCCATTAAGGAAGCATCGGGAAGTGTAGAACAATGTATGCGAATAATTAATCACCGCCCGAAAAACTTTTTAGTAATTAGTGGCGATGATAATCTGACTCTGCCAATTTTAGCATGTGGAGGGGATGGTGTTATTTCAGTTACGGCAAATGCGTTTCCTAAAGATTTTTCAGATATGGTGCGTGCAGCTATGGAAGATGATATGGCAAAAGCCCGTAAGTTACATTATAAATTAATGGACATTACCGAGCAGTTATTTGCCGATGGTAATCCGGGTGGAATAAAATATGTACTTAGTTTATTTAAAATTTGTGGTACTTATGTAAGATTACCTTTGGTAGAGCCTAATGATAAAGTGAAACAAAAATTAAAAGAATTAATAAAGAAGTATTAATGGAATTTGGAGCGCAGATGACGCTGATTTAATATGATTGATTACTGAAATTAATAATAATGTTAATATAATAAATCATAATAATCAGCGTCATCAGTATTCTATAATCGAAGGAAAAAGTAATTTAGAAAATGGCAAAAACAAAAATACTCGACACCAATCATATTAGCCAAAAGCTTAACCGCATGGCTTATGAAGTGTATGAAAAAAATTACAACGAAAAGGAATTACTTTTAGTTGGTATTGAAGGTAATGGTTATAAGGTTGCAGAACGGTTAGAAGAAATTCTTAAAAAAATATCGCCACTAAAAATAAAACTGTCTAAAATAAAAATGGACAAAGAAAATCCATGGGCAGCTGATCCTAAAATTGATTTTGCTGAAAAGGATTTTATAAATAAATCGGTTATTATTGTTGACGACGTTTTAAATAGCGGTAAAACACTTATGTATGCAGTAAAACCATTCTTGCATAAGCCTGTAAAACGTTTGAATGTTTTGGTGTTGGTAGATCGTAGTCATACACGATATCCTGTTAAAGCAGATTTTGTTGGCTTGTCATTATCAACAACAATGCAAGATCATATAGAAGCAGATTTTTCTAAAAAAGGAAAAGAAACTGTTTATTTAACTTAATTCAATTGAGCGATAAAAAACTCGATATAAGAAATGCTTCACGCACGGTTAAGGATTTAAAACTTAACGCCCTTCTTGAAATTACTAAAGCTATAAATAATAACGTGTCAACTGCTCAGTTGCTCGATTTGTATCAGGATATTTTAGAAAACCGTTTAAAGGTGGGAAAATTAGTTCTCTTTAGCTTCGATAAAGAATGGACTTGTATTTTAAAATACGGAATAGGCGAGGACTTTAATCACATTAAATTTGAAAATGAATTATTAGGAATAAAAGAAATTGAAACCATCAGTTTCAGTAAAGGAAATTTGAGTAAGAGTTTCGAAATTGTAATTCCGGTTTATCACAAGCAAATTCCACTAGCATACGTTTTATTGGGAGATGTGAACGAACAAAAAATTGAATTGAGCGCCGCTATAAAACATTTGCCATACATTCAAACACTCACCAATATTATTGTGGTGTCTATTGAGAATAAAAAACTTTATCGGCAAACCATTCAGAAAGCGCAAATGCAAAAGGAGTTGGAGTTAGCGCAAACCATGCAGCAAATGTTGTTTCCAAATAATTTACCGCATACAGATACTATCAGAGTGGCGGCTAAATACATTCCGCATCAACAAGTGAGTGGCGATTATTACGATTTTTTACCACTCAATATTCATGAATATGTTTTTTGTGTAGCTGATGTGTCGGGAAAAGGAATTGCTGCAGCTTTATTGATGAGTAATATCCAGGCAACTTTACATAGTTTAATAAACTATACACATAATTTAAAAGACATTATTATTGAATTAAATAAGCGCGTTTGGATAAATGCTAAGGGCGAAAAATTCGTATCATTATTTTTGGGAAAAATAAATACAAAAAGCAAACAACTTACTTATATCAACGCTGGTCATAATCCACCTGTTTTAATTTCCAATAGTAACGAATCTCGTTTGTCAAAAGGATGTACTTTATTGGGCATTGCAGAAAACATTCCATTTATTGATGTAGAGATAATGAATGTACCAAATGCTTATACTTTATTTTGTTACACAGATGGACTAACAGATACAGTTAATTCTTCATATGAGTATTTAGTGGAAGAAACAGTTATTGATATCATTAAGAAAAATATCAATAGTGAACCCGAATTTATTAACGATTCCATTATGTATTATGCTGATGAATTTAAAGGAGAAAACTTATTTGTGGATGATATTGCGCTTATGACAATTAAGTGCGCTTAGATTTTCTCTTCTTCGGTGTTACCATTGCGGTGATACACATCAATACAAACTAAAATAGCAAGGAAACCCCAAAACGGAACCGATAATTTATCTGTATCTAAAAAGTTATTTAAAAATCCGTGAATTAAATAAGGAAATGGCCCGAGAAAAACACCGCAAGCTAATATTCGAATGTTTCGGTCTTTAACAGAGTAATAAAGTCTGTAACCCAAAAATAATATCGCTAAAAATAAAACGGCTACAATTGCCATTCCTAATGCGCCTTGCTCGCTTAAAGGACCTAAATATTCACTATGGGCGTTGCCATTTGTTCCAAAGTTTGTACTAATAATGGTACGCTCGTTACTTTTTTGAAACGGAGCGTAATAAAACATATAAGTCCCCGGTCCCCAACCTAAAATTGGTTTTTCTTTAAACATACGCACTGCACAACTCCAGCGATTGATGCGCTCTAAGTTGGAGGCATCAGTGGAAATATTTGTTACCGATGAAATTGTATTGGATAAACCACCTTCTGAATCTGTATTATTTTTTCCGAGCGCAATAAAAATTTCATCCTGAAAAGAAAAGAAAAGGATTGAAAAAGTTACGGCGGCAACAAGTATCGTTCTTAATTTAATTCGTAATAAAAACGAAACAAGAATGGCGGCAGCAGTAGCCAGACTTAACCAACCTCCTCTGGAAAATGACAAAATCAAAGCAATGAATAAAATTACAAGTATGCCTGACACTAAAATTTTTAAGAATTTGGAAACAGTATTGAGAAATAATAAAGCTATTAATACGGGAATATACATGGCAACAGCAGCTCCGTAAGCGGTATGGTCGTTATAAAATGGAGAAACAATCCAATCTGCAATTTTATCATCAAAATTAAATGCTGCGTGATTATAAGTCGTAATTAAACAAACCACAGCAAGCGGAATAGCATAGGCAAGAATAAAAGGAACAATACTTTTTTTGTTTTTGAAAAGCTGAGTCGTTACAAAATAGCAACTAAACACAAACCATAAACGGGCAATTAAAAATTTTATGGAGATGGTAAAATTTTCGCTGCTAATGGTGGTAACTAACATCCATGTTAATTGTATAAATATGATGATTGTGATGGGGTGTTTTAAAATTTTGCTAGGTGTAATTTTGTACATAAACTCATTAAGCATGTAAATCACCATTAAGGCGGCCATTAAGGGTTCTGTGGGTAGGCTAAGGTTAATGCCTTCGGATAAACCAAGGTCTTTTAGTGTGACGGCAAGAGGTGTGCAAAACACCATTAAGTAAATAACGCGTTCGATGTTGTAAATGGCCCAGTATAAAACAAGAATAACAATAGGTAAAAGATTAAACGCTTCAAACATATTGCGTTTATAAAGCAATACGTATGAGTTAGCAAAAATGTAAGCTAAAATGAGTAAATAAAAACCAACTATTTTATTGACCTTAATCAACCTTACGAACTGATTTGTTAGATAGGATAAAGAATAACGCTGCTAACGCAAAAACGGATAGAGTGGAGATGGAAACAATTATCCAGCGCACCGGAAAGAATTTTTTATCTGGTAAAGTGGGTTTCGATACAATGTTAGTAAAACTAATATCGCCATGGAAATCAAACAAATATTTATCTTTTTGATCAATAAAATCACTTAAGGTTTTAGCTTGTCCGCCGTACACTGAAAGTAATTTATTTAGCTCAACAGCTTTGGTTTTTAATCCCTCATAAGTAACTTTATTGGCCTCGCTAAAAGGTTTATCGCTATACATTTTTTTACTTAGGTATTTAGCTTGAGCAATCACATCTATAATATCATATTTCTTTCTTAATTCATTAATTTGGTAATTAATTGAATCGATGTCTTTTGATTGACGGTTAATTGCGGCGAAAGAGTTGTTCAGATACTCCGCCAAACGCTCACGTTTTAGAGTTATGACTAATTTATTAGTTTCATCGATCATTACTTGAGCAATATCTCTGGCCATTTTCGGATCTTCATCTTTAACAGTTATTTCGATAGATTCGTAGAGTGTAGGACTGACGCTCACATTTCCTTTAAAATAGAAATCAAATAGGCTATTGAATCCGTTTGCATTAGTATCTACTTCATAATGCGAATAAAGGTTTAATTTAGTTGCCACAGCTTTTTTTACTTCTTCACTATTAAAATATTGAAGTAATTGTTCTGTATTGGATTCTTCTGAGGTCGGACTTAAATTCACGGGAAACACAACGGCGTAAGATTTAAATTTTGGCTTTAACATAAATGAAACAACTGTAGAAGTAATTGCCGCCAACAAAGTAACAAGTATAATAGCTTTTTTGTTTTTTAAAACAATGGCTATAATTTCTTTAGTATTAAAATTTTCCACGCTCTTAAGAATTTAATTTTGTTTTCAATGACTTATACCTTTCACCCAATACTAAAAGTATTATCGTTAATGCAAAAGCGGATGCGGTTGATAATAATATAATCAACCAACGAACTGGTTTTGCTTTGTATTCGTTTGGTGTAGCTTTGTCAACCACAAATTTAAAGGGTAATGATTTTGTCATATTAACTGCGGCTTCATCGTATTTCGCTTTAATAACCGGAAATTTAAATCTGTACTTTCTTAAATTTTCACTAATTTGGTTATAAGCCCCGCCGTATTTTTTAAGTGCGTTTAATTTTTCTTCCAATGCTTTTATCCCACTGCTGTTGCCTTTCTCTAATGCTTTTGCATAGCTTTTAGTATATGCTTCCACATCGGTTTTATAATCTAAAATTCCAAAACCTCTTAATACTTGTAAGCTATCTTCAAGCGCATTCATTCTTAATATAGTATTTTCGTATTCTTCTTTCACTACGGCATACGCTTTTGTAGCAACATCTTTTGTCATGTTGTCTTTAATTTCGTCCACAACATCTGTAATTGAGTTAGCCACTTCGGCGGCTCCGTTAGCGGTGTAATCACAAACTTCAACTTTTATCGAATTGAAATCGGTGCGCTTGTAACGCACATGACTTTCCCATTTTAATTTTAAAAAATGTTCGGCGTATTTATCTTTCTCTACTTTCCAGCGTTGCCATAAATTAAATTTTTCAGCAACTATTTTTTTAAGATCATCAGAATTTAAAATTTGCAATAATTTTTCCGCATCATCATCATCGCCAATTTGCATATAGTCTTCCTGATTACCGATGTTTTGCTCGATCAATAGTTTTGAAACGGAAAAACTTCTGGTAGGAAAAATGGTTGCAGTTGACTTGTATTGAGGTGCCAATAAAAAAGCAATCGTGGTTGAAATAATGAATGCAACAATCGATGCAATCATGATAGGTTTCCGCCACTTGATAATTTTAATCAGCAATTGTTCCGATGAGTTATTAATGTCTATTTGATCCACTTATTTATATTTTATAAAACGTAACACAGATTTTATGTTAAGCATGCCAGTTACAAATGCCCATAACCCGGATGCAACTGTCATGATTCCAAAATTTAAGTACCAATTATGCGTTAAATGCAAGGTTAAATAATTGATGCAAGCAACCCCAAATATAAAGAAAAGTAAGGCAATTAGTAAGCGTTTATTGACTTTAAACTTAAATACCTTTTGCACGATAAGTACTTGAATTATAGCGGTAAAGAACTGTGTAAATACGCTAGCAAAGGCACTTCCAAGGGCATGAAACTTAGGGATTAGAATAATATTTAGTACTAAGTTGACTGCTATACCAAACACCGCCATAATATTTAATTGTTTTAAGTTACCATTGGCAGTTAATAAAGTTCCGAAAATATAGGATACTGAACTCGCAGTGAAGCATAACATCAATAAACTGAAGACTGTAGATGAATCGGTGCTTTTATTAATTATTAAGCAAAGTTCGTTACTGTAAAATGCGCACCCTAACGAAACAATGATTGCAGGTGTGATAATTAAAGTAAAGGCGAGTTTTACTAGATTCTGAATATCTTCTTTGTATTCGATCATACGACTAAAAATAGGTAACAATTGCGTGGCGAATAAAAAGCCAATCATTCCGGCCGCTTCTAATAGCCTAAATCCTTTTGCGTAAATACCCGCTTGATAAGCGCCAGTATTAACAAAAAGTGTTTCACACGATTTAATTACTTTAACAAGAGATTCATGAGCCATTAAATGCGGCATGGATTTAATTTTCTCTATCAATTCAAACACATAAATATTTCTAACCGGTAAAATTCGCTCAATCATTACTGAATCGAGACGATTATAAAAAGTCATTAATAAAACTAAAATAGCAAACGGAAAGCTTTTCTTCAGCATCATCATACTGAACTTCAAATCCCACTTCAATTTAAAAGTGTGTGTTTCGCGCAACACAATATAGAATGTAATTATGGCTGTTAAACTATAACCAATAGTTTGCGCATAAACGTAATTCATTATATCCACACCAAAACCAAACCAATGCAAAAATAAGGCGACACATAGAATAATCATTATTAAACGGTCGAGAATGGAAACAACGCTATCGGTTTTAAATAAGTGTAAACCCTGTAAGTTTGAACGCAGATATAAAATGAAACTAATTAAAAACTGATTGATGGCAAGTATGATTAAAAGTTTAAGATAGCGTGATTCGTATCCAATTAGTACAGCAGTCAACATTGTTAACATTAAATACAAAACACCTAATGCAAATTTTAAAGTGAGTAAACTGCTAAAATGTTTGCTTAGTAAATGACTGTTTTGCGCAATGTTTTTGTTATTGAAATTAGTAAGACCGAAATCCAAAAAAATACTTAGTAAAAAGGAAAAGTTAAACAACGAACTATATTCACCGTAATTTGCATTACCAACTAAATTTTGAACGTTCGGGTCGATGATTAAAATCCAGTATGGTTTAATCAATAAATTGAGAAGAATGAGAATAGCAAGGTTAACTATGAACTTTCGTTGCTGCATTTTTTGCGAGGCTGTAAAGATAACTTTTTTTCGCAATTTCAGCCTTTTTTAGATAGCTTTGTGAGGTGCAAATAGCTGTAAATACGCGACTTTTACTAAAAAACAAGCTCGAAGGCATTGGTTGGTTTTCCTATCAAACCTTAAAGCGCATTACCGAAGCAAATAAGGATGTGCATTTTGTGTTTTTATTCGACAGACCTTATAGCGAAGAATTCATTTTTAGCGATAATATTACTCCCATTATTGTGTCGCCCCAAGCCAGGCACCCTTTTTTATATTATGCTTGGTTAGAATTTGGAGTAAAAAGTACCCTAAACGTATTAAAGCCTGATTTATTTTTATCGCCTGATGGTTTTTTGAGCTTGGGTGCAAAATGTAAACAGTTGCCTGTTATTCATGACATCAATTTTTTACATAACCCTAAAGATGTAAAACCATTAACGAGGAGATATTACAATCATTTTTTTCCAAAGTTTGCGCAAAAAGCTACTCGAATTGCAACGGTTTCTGAGTTCAGTAAAATAGATATTTCAGCAAATTATAAAATCAGTCCTGATAAAATTGATGTGGTTTATAATGGAATTAATGCTTCGTTTAAACCGGTTTCTGATTTGGTGAAAGCAGAAACAAAAAAACGTTTTTCGAAGGGAAAAGATTATTTTTTATTTGTAGGTTCCTTAAATCCGCGTAAAAACATCTCGCGTTTAATTCAGGCTTTTGATGCGTTTAAAAAAGAAAGTAATTCTGATATTAAATTGTTGTTAGCAGGTTCTCACGCGTGGGGCGGAAGTGAGATTTATAAAGCCATTGATGCTTTAACTTGTAAAGATGATATTGTTTTTACCAATAGATTAAGCGAAGAAGATTTAGCAAAGGTAATGGCATCCGCTTTTGCATTAACATTTGTTCCATACTTTGAAGGTTTCGGAATTCCATTGGTGGAAGCGATGCAAAGTGAAATCCCCATCATCACTAGTAATGTAACAAGTTTGCCTGAAATTGCAGGAGACGCTGCATTATTTGTGAATCCTTATGAAGTGAACGAAATAAAAAATGCCATGCTTAAATTGCGCAACTCACCCGAATTGCAAAAACAATTAATTGAGAATGGCATCAACCGTAAAAATAATTTCTCTTGGGATAAATCCGCTGATTTGCTTTGGAAATCGGTGGAGAAAACGATGAAGTAATTTATCTCTTATCGTACAACTTTTTTATTTGCTCAGGTAATTGTTTTAGTGCAAATAATTCTTTCATTTTATCTCTTGCGTTTCCTGCAGGAGAGCCAAAATAAGTTGCACCAGCTTTTACATTTTCACCTAAACCCGATTGCGCTAAAATAGTGGCGCCATCTTCAATAGTTATATCACTTGATATGCCTACTTGTCCCCAAACTGTAACTTTATTGCCAATGGTAACAACACCTGCAATTCCAACCTGCGCAGCGAATAAACACATTTCGCCAATAATTACATCATGACCAACATGTACTTGATTATCTAAAATAGTTCCTTTACCAATGGTGGTATCTGCGGTTACGCCTTTGTCAATTGTGCAATTTGAGCCTATATGAACATTGTCTGCAATAATTACGCGACCAACAGTTTGTAATTGCTCAAAATTGGTTTCACGTTTTTTAAAGTAAAAGGCATCTGAGCCAATAGTTGTGTTCGAATGAATGATAACATTGTTTCCAATTTCACAATCATCATAAACAACTACATTCGGATGAAGAACAGTGTTATCTCCAATAGAAACGTTATTCCCAATAAAACAACCCGGCATTAGTGTTACATTTTTTCCAAGCTTGGCAGTAGGACTAATATTTACGTTAGAGTAGGAGAGAGGAACAAAATGACGTGTTAATGTATT
>JAYTSW010000032.1:0-2745 GCA_043745425.1 Sphingobacteriaceae bacterium
ATTAAAGGTTGTTTGCAATTCGAATAATTGAATCTTTTAAAGAAGCGGTATTAAAATTAATAAGTAAGCCAAGTTTCTTATCTGTTAGTCTTAAGTAAGTCAAAAGAGTTTTATAATGAACATCCATCAATGCTTCAACCGATTTTATTTCAACAATCACTGAATTATTAACAATTAAATCGAGCCTGAAGCCAATATCCATCTTTAGATCATCATATACCATTGGAATCCCGATCTGAGTTTTTACCTCATAACCCTGCTTTCGTATTTCATAGGTCAAAGCAGTTTCATAAACAGATTCTAATAATCCTGGCCCCAAGATTCGGTTAACTTTAAAGGCGGCGCCACGAATGGCATAAGAAACTTCATTCTCAAAATTTTTCCGAACGTTCAACATCACAATAATCTTTATAATGTAAAGCTAATATCAATTTTGTAAAAATCTTGCTACAAAATATAGCATTTTTGTTTTTTTAAAAAAATCTGCGGAAATCTGCGCCTTAATCCGCGTTCATCTGCGTGAAAGAAGCAACTACACGATATCACTCATCGTATAAACCCCCTTCTTATTATGAAGAAACTCAGCAGCGATAACCGCACCAAAAGCAAAACCTTTTCGGTTATGGGCTTTGTGCATTATTTCAATATCATCAATGTCTGATTGGTATTTGATAATATGTGTTCCCGGAACTTCGCCTTCGCGGATATCGTTTATGAATAAGGTTTCAGGACCTTTTTCATCAATGCTCCAATTCTTTTTACGATCTATTTTTTCCAAAACCTGAGTTGCTAAGGTAATAGCTGTTCCGCTGGGTTTGTCTAATTTATGAATGTGATGAACTTCTTCCATACTCACATCATAAGTGGGATAGTTATTCATTAATTCAGCTAAGTATTTATTGACCTTGAAAAATAAATTTACACCCAGACTAAAATTGCTGGCGTAAAATAAAGTTTGGTTATTTTTTAAGCAGTCTGCTTTTACTTTTTCAAAATTATCGTACCAGCCGGTTGTTCCGACTACAACAGGTACATTGGCGTCAAAACATTTTGTGATGTTGCCTAAAACAGTATGAGGTGTTGTAAATTCAATTGCAACATCGCCAGCGCTTAATTGTTCCTTGGTAATAGAAGCTGCATTATTCTCATCTATTTTTAAAACAATTTCGTGTTTGCGTTCAAGGGCAATCTTTTCAATTTCCTTGCCCATTTTTCCGTATCCGTAAAGTATAATTTTCATAATTATTTTTTTTGCCACAGATTTCACAGATTTACACAGATTTTTTTAATGCTTATCTGTGTTATTCGTGTAATCTGTGCTATTTTCTATAATTCATTTTTAATATTTTTTTGCCACTGATTTCACAGATTTACACAGATTTTTTTTTGGATTGTTTATCTGTGTTATCAGTGTAATCTGTAGCTATTTTTTATAATTCATTTTTAATATTTTTTTTCCACTGATTGCTCGCATTTACACTGATTTTTTTAATTGTTCCATCTGTGTCATCCGTGTAATCTGTGGCTAATTTTATTTAAAATTCAATTGCAAACAAATTCCGTTATGCAAAACAGGTTTGTTTGAACCGCTGTAAGTAAAATTACTGTAAGGTTTAATCTTTAAACTTAGGTCGTCGCTCACATCAAAGGTTTTTAAATGCGCATCTACGTTGGCATCGATGATATTTACAAAATAAAAAATAGCTATTCCAATTACACCAATATCGCGACGTTTGCGGTATAGTGTTTTTTCACTTAAAAGCTGGTCGCTGTTTAAGAGAGGATCGGTGTTATTTAAAGTTTCAGGATCACTATCATTTTCCCATCTTAAATTATCGCTAAAGTATTTGAATTTTTGTTGGTTCACATAAAATAAATATCCGAATCCACCAAGGCCTGCGTACAAAATTGGTAATTTCCAGAACTTACGGTTATATGCTTGTCCCAAACCCGGAAGCACCGCACTCATTATACTGGCCTTGCGAGCTTCGCCGTAAATAGCTTTTTTAGTGGCTTTGCTTTGAACTTTAACGGTATCTGATTGTGCATTCATGTTGATACAAACACAACATAAAGTGAATATAATTAAACAACTATAAAAGCGGGCTTTCAATTTCTGATCATTTAATGTCTTTGATAAGTAATTTACCTTTTGAATTATCCAAGGTTGCGTCAAAGTCATCCATTAAACGATGCACAACCGTTAATTCATCTTTTATGGAAATAGGAAGTTCATTGATGCCATGTCTATCCAAGGTATCAATCAAATATTTAACCGTAAGAATAGAATCGCTTACAGCAGGTTGATAAGCAACATCTTCTTGATCATCCCTTCCTTTAACTTCGGCAAAAATGCCGGACTGAACGAGTTCCGTTACAATAAGAGCGCTTAAGCGGTGCGGCAGATCCAACTTCTTCGAAATTTCAGTAAGATTCATTGCCTTTTTACCTGCTAAAAAATTCTTCACCACTAAATTACTTATCAAAATGGCCATTACACGTTTGTAGCGGATGCTTAAATTTTTAACTTCTCCTTCCAATTCAAAATCGCTGGCATGTTGAATAGAATAAGATATTTCGGCACCAAATAAAACAATATACCAGCTGTATTGTACAAATATCAAAAAAAGCGGTAAGGCTGCAAAACCTCCGTAGATAGCGTTTAAACGACCTGCGCCAACCTGGAACGTAATATAGGCCCATTGCAATAACTCAAAAAGAACAGTAGAAATTAGAGCTGCAAAG
>JAYTSW010000033.1:0-2733 GCA_043745425.1 Sphingobacteriaceae bacterium
TTGCCAAAACTGTTGCTGCAGCTCCGCTATAAGAAGAAAAGATGTAATCACTTTCAAAAAAATATAGATCATCTTTTTTTACTAATACACCTTCTGAAATAAGCTTTTGTCTTAGGCCAATGACCCAAGTGCCAGAAGTTTTAGATTCTTCTAAATTACATTTCCCACCTTTATGTACTAGAATACCCTCATCTATAAGTTCTGCTTCTGCAAACGCATCTTTTCCTTTACAATAAAATAACTCCTTTTCTGATTTTGCTTTTCGTACTTCTTCAAACAATGGATAGCCTAATGTTGCTAATAATATTTTTAAAGTTCCGAAATTATCTAATAAATCATGTTCGCGTGTTTCTGGAACAGAAGGGCGTTGTGAGTCTTTTCCATTTTCGGCTTTGTATCGTCCAACCTTTTCAGCTTCTCCTAAACAATAATGTTCTAAGTATTTAACGTCTGTTTTTGTATACTCGTTTGTTTTTGTTGTTATCACAACACAATAAGTCCAAAAATCTTTTTTTCTGTTATGTTCTTGTATTCTCTTAAAGCAATTTTCTCCTTCGCCTATATAGACAATAGGTTTTGTTCCATCTTCATCAATACCAAAAAGAAAATATACACCAGTGTAGTGAACCATTTCTCGTTTGGAAACTTCTTCCAGTTTGTTTCGTGGAAACAAAATAGCCTTTACTAATCTATTGGTTATTTCAGCTTCTCTTATACTTGTAGGAGAACCATCTGGTAAGAATATTTGTATGGTTTGTGGTTTATTCATATCTACGTTCTATATAACTTAAAAAAAATCGAAAATCACTCTATAGAAAATACTTCTGTATTACTTCTTCAAATTCATCTAACAAAGTACCATTAGTACAACAAATTTCTTTTCCGAATAAAAAATTGTGTCCGCCTTTAAAATCGGTTACAGTCCCACCAGCTTCTTCAATTATTAAAGAGGCTGCGGCTACATCCCATGAATTTAAATTGTATTCGAAAAAAGCATCCACTCTTCCGCAAGCTAAATAACATAAGTCAACAGAAGCAGCACCAATTCGTCTAACGCCATGGGTATGTTGCATGAAAAACTTTAGAGCATTTAAATAATTATCTAAACGCTCGAAATTATAAATAGGAAAACCTGTTGCAATTAAACTCTTGAATAAATTTGGAGTTTCAGAAACGCGAACAGGATTATTATTTAAATAAGCACCTTTTCCGCCTCTTACAGCCGTAAAACATTCGTTGCGGCTTACTTCATACACAACCCCAAGAATAATTTCACCGTTATGCTCTAAAGCAATACTCACGGCATAACAAGGTATGCCGTGAATAAAATTTGTAGTTCCATCTAAAGGATCAACAATCCAATTATATTCGGCGCGACCGTCAATTGAATTTTCTTCAACAATAAATCCTGCTTCCGGTAAAATTTCTTTTAAATCATCTACAATAATTTTTTCTGCGCCTTTGTCAACGTAACTTACTAAATCGTTGAGTTCTTTTATTTCAATTTTATCGGGTGTAAATGTTTCGCGTTCTTTTTTAATGAAAGCCCCAGCTTTTTTTGCCGTTTTTACAACGTGCGGAAGAATGTTATTTAAAGTAACTATTACCATAATGTGAAATAAAAAAGCCTCCGTTAAAAGAGGCTTTTCAAAAGTAGTGTTTTGTCTTTAATTATTTTTCAATGTAAATCTTTTTACCTTGATTATCTTCATCTCCTATTATTCTCATAAAATAAACTCCGCTTCCAGACTCAACAGGAATTGTAACTATTGAATTGCCCTCAGAATAAGATTGTTCTTTAGCTATAACCAGTTTCCCTGACAGATCGTAAAGTTCAACTTTGTAATTACCTGCGACTTTTGAAGTCACCGAAATATTAATTTGATTGCCGGATGCCCATGACACGAATTTTTGTCCTGCATCACAACCTTTCAAAGCATTTGTATTAAAAGTTTTAACAGTTCCGTTAAGACCGGTTTCTGAAAGTCGGTAATATGCTAATTCATCAGATACTTCTTTTAATGAGTAAACATATTTTTTGGCATTCGCACTATTACCTGCTGCTTTAACTTCTACAATAGGGTAGAAAGTTTTCCCATCAAGACTTTTTTCAATCGTAAAATGATCAGAATTTTTTTCGGTTGCAGTTTCCCATTCAAAAACTAACCGGCTTTTTTCACATCTTACAGTGAAACCAACCAATTCAACAGGTAAAACGGTACAACCGCCAAGCACATTTGTGAGTACTAAAGAGTAATCGCAAGCATCTCCAGCGAAGCCGTCAACACACATATAGGCACATTGTCCTGCAGTTACGTTAAAATTCGAAGAAGTTACCGAACATCCCTGAGGCACCTGGGCATTCCCTAAAGCTGCGCAGGAATTAGGACTTTGCCACACCTGTGTCCAGGAACAAGGAGCTCCTGTAAACACTGCAATTTGGGCTCCGTTATTTGGAGCAGGCAAAACGCAATTACTAACTGCGAATTGAACATTCCAAGTACCAGCGGTGCCAGCACAGAATGTATACCATGAAACGTTATTTATAACATAAGGTACATCGTCTCCTGGTGTAAGACAGGATGGACAAGTAGTACCAGCACAATTATCAAGATTTCCAAACCCTCCACCGTTTTCAGCTCCATTATTATAATAACCTCCATTAGTAGTTCCAGTAAACGTAACGCCACAAGCGTTGATTACAGAGGCTGCTGGAGGGCTTGAATTAGTTGC
>JAYTSW010000034.1:0-2722 GCA_043745425.1 Sphingobacteriaceae bacterium
CATTGCGTGAGTGGTGTATTGTCTGATAATAAAACTGAAGGTTTAACGGGCATAGAAACCAAATTAAGTTTTCTAGCCTTTCCGTATTTTTTCTTTTTGTTTAATATGAAAGATGGAACCGTGAAACGAATGCTGATTGCCTTTGTGAGCGGTTGTTTTTTTTCTTTAATAATTTGTTTGGCACGCGCGACGTATATTTATTTTAACAGTGGTGTTAATGAATTTTTCTATAATTTATTCTCCGTATTAATACATGCTGGATATTTCTCGATGTATATGTTATTTGGTATTTTAATTTTAGTGTTTGCTTATCCGCGATGGTTTAGAGGCGACAAATGGGTAAACACCATTCGCTATTTTTTGGTAATTACTTTTTTAATTGGAATATTTTTATGTGCCTCTAAAATTGGTTATCTAACGGCCGTATTAATTTTAGGAATTGTTCCTTTTATCAAATTCAAAAACAAACTCAGTATAAAAACGATTGGTGTTTCATTCGTGTTATTCGTGGCTATCATCTTTACACTCCTTAAAGCGTTTCCAAAGCCATTTGAGCGCCTGAATAACGCCTTTACAACTTTATCAGCAACTAATATTGATAAAACCTCTGGCGAGAGCACGGCGGTGCGTATGTTGATTTGGCATGAGAGTATGGAAATTGTAAAAGAAAATTTTTGGCTAGGAGTAGGAACAGGCGATGCGAATGATATATTACAAAACCGTTACAAACAAAACGGATTGACAGGAGCTTTAGAACATAATTTAAACACGCACAACCAATTTTTTCAAACGGCTATTGCTTTAGGGGTTGTTGGTCTGCTTGTTTTATTTATGCTGACCTTAGGAACTTTAATTTACGCATTAATTAAAAAGCACATTATGCTAATTCTGTTCAGTATAATTATCATTCTTAACTTCCTTGTTGAATCCATGCTGCAAACCCAATCGGGTAATTTGTTTTTTGTGGCTTTCCTTTGTATCCTTTTAACGAACGATATTTTTAATTTGAAGAAAAAACATTCTCATTAATAATTTATTCGGAGAAAACAATTTCACACGTAGAAGTTCTACGTTGGTTATAATTTTTGGGATGTAATTTAAGCTGCGAGTAAAAGTGTAATCATATAAAAATACAGCAGTACATTACGGTTACTAAAAAATAAATAACAAAATCTAATATGCGTTCTTGCGTTTGCATTGTACTACCAAGGTTTAAATTATTTAAGCTTAACGCAATATGCCCCGATTTATTTTGTTAACTGCTAATTGTTAATCAATCTAAAATCCTAATAAAAGTTAAGAGATAATATTTATTACCTTCAATGCTAATTTAAAACCTTAAAAAATGATTAAAAATTTACTTTTATGTATAGCTCTTTTCTTAGTTTTTAGCTCTAAAGCTCAAACTGGTTTATCAAACCTTAGCTTCGAAAACTGGGGCACATCTATTATAGGTCCACAACCCAATGGTTGGTTCGGCATTACTGTGAGTCAGCAAACTGTAGGCGCGCAACAAGGTACCAGTTATGTAAGAGTGGTTACAACCCAAACAGGTACTTCTTCTGATGGGCTTCTATTTTTAGGGCAATTAAGTTCAAGCTTTAATTTAATTTTAGGCGAACCCTATACACTGCGACCGAATTCATTAAATGGGTTTTATAAAACCTCCGGACTTGCAGTTGGAGACTCTATTACTATTGAAGGGATTTTAAAAAATGGTCCAACTTTAATTGGAGCAGGTATCATGTATGATACTAACAATGTGGCTGGCTGGACATCATTTTCAATTCCTTTAAGTTATTTTTCCGCCTCAAACCCAGATACTATTCTTATAAATGCAGCTTCTAATATGGAAACATTTGGTGGTGGACCCAATGCTATTGGTTCTATTTTAGATTTGGATAATTTATCTTTAGCTTTTCCTACGGGTGTAGATCAAAAATCTATTGGCACATCATTCCTTGTATTTCCTAACCCAGCTTCAAGCGAATTGAATATTATTTCTAAAGATAAAAATGCAGCTTCGGTTATTATTCTGGATGTTAACGGAAGAGTGGTTGATGAGATTTTTTTGGAAAACGAGAAAACAAGAATTGATTTAGAAAAATATTCTTCGGGGGTTTATTCCTATTCAATAGAGAGTAAAAGCAAAGCAAAATTACTTTCTAATAAATTTATAATTACTAAGTAAGATTATTTTTCTTTTTTTTACCGCCTAGTATTGCAAACAACAATACGGGGAGTAAAAATATATCAGCCATTACCGCAATAATGATGGTAATGCAAATTAAGAAACCAAAGTAAAAGGTGCTTTGAAAATTGCTTATCATTAAACTTAGAAAACCTCCCATTAAAATAAAAGTGGTTAATAAAATAGGTTTTCCAGTTTCAAAATAGGTTCGTTTAAAGGCGTACATTAAACTTTTTCCGTAACCCATTTCAATCTTTAAACGTGAAATAAAATGTATAGTGTCATCCGTCGCAACCCCAAAGGCAATGCTAAATACTAATGAAGTGGCGGACTTTAATTCTATTCCGCAAAATCCCATAACGCCTGCCATTATTAATAGAGGAATCACGTTTGGTAAAATAAATACCAACACCATTCGCCAGCTACGGTGCAAAAAGTAAGTGAGCAAGGCAATTACAAAAATGGAGGAACCAAAACCTTGCATCATGTTTGTGACCATGTAATCGTTATTTAAATCCACCAAATGTGCGG
>JAYTSW010000035.1:0-10079 GCA_043745425.1 Sphingobacteriaceae bacterium
TCTTCTAATGTTAGTTTTCTTGTACTCATAGTTATTTGATCTAAAGTTAATTAATTTAACTTTGTCACTATGTGTACGGTCTATTGAGGGGCTAGAACATTGTTCGCAAAAGTAAAATTTTGGTCTTCTAACATTAACAAAAATCATTTTTGCTGGTTAGCACTCAAATGTGTAAATTGTACAGGCAAAAACCCATTACTATGAAAAAAACAATTCTATTCTTTTTAATGATTGCAGGCTACATTCAATTATTTTCACAAGATCATGCCACTATGACCATCAAAAACCAATCGGAAAGGTATTTGACCGTAAAGCTTATGAAGGGAAATGACAGAAAATACGAACATATGAAAACCGATAGCGTTATGCCAAAAGGCGCACAGGTGTTTTACATGACCGAAACCGGACAATATTTTACAAAATGTCAAGCTGTTTTAATCAACAAAAAAGACCCAAGTAAAAACGATACTATTTATTCTAAAGACAAGCCTTTTCTTATTCGGGCCGATGCAAAAAGAGGCTATACTAATATCATTTACGAATTTACAGTAGAAGAAAATAAAAAGTCATCAGGTGCTACTTCAATTACTTCAAAAGAGTATAAAGGAAATTAAAATCCAAAATTAAATGCTGTTCCGAAAGTAATCTCGTGAAAAACTTGTTTTGGAAAAAATTAGAATTGTTGAAGTCTTTACATGAAAAATAATTAATCTTATATTTTCTCCTGAAGCTCTAACCAACGAAAGGATTTAGCGTCCATTTGCTCGTTGTTTTCTTTTAGTTTTATACCTAATTCGTTCAGCTTCTCGTAATCGGTGGTGGTATTTAATTGTTCTTCTAATTCAGATTTTACTTTTTCGTGTTCTGCAATTTCTTTTTCTAAAGTTTCGAGTTCATACTTTTCCTTAAAAGACAAACGTTTGGTGTCAATAATTTTCACATCTTCGCTCTTTTTCGGCTTCTCAATCTTTATAGTCTCTTCAGTCTCTTTTGTCCCTCCAGTCCCTTTAATCTCTTTCGCCCCTTCAATCCCTTTTTTCTCTTCAGCTTTTTGATCTTGAGCCCAATCTCTGTATTCAGTATAATTACCAGGGTAATCCTTTATCACTCCCTTGCCTTCAAATATAAAAACGTGGTCAACTAATTTATCAATAAAATATCTATCGTGAGATACAATTAAAACGCAACCACCAAAGTCTGCTAAAAATTCCTCTAACACTTGTAAGGTCGGAATATCTAAATCATTCGTAGGCTCATCTAAAATTAAAAAATTTGGATTTTTTTGTAATACAGTCAGTAAATATAATCTCCTTTTTTCACCACCACTTAGTTTTCTAACAAAACCGTATTGTACATCAGGTGGGAAATTAAACTGCGTTAATAATTGTGAAGCCGAAAGCTGCGTGCCATTAGCTAAAGGAATATAATCTGCAATATCACGTACCACTTCAATAACGCGTTTATCGTCACTTACATTTATACCACTTTGTGAGTAATATCCAAAAATTACGGTTTCACCAGTCTGTATTTTTCCGGTGTCGTATGTTTCCAAACCTTGCAACATATTTAAGAATGTACTCTTCCCTACTCCGTTCTTTCCAATAATCCCAATTTTCTCACCTTTCTTAAACGTATAAGTAAAAGGATCTAATATTTTTTTGTCACCAAATGATTTTCCAACTTTAATAAGTTCTAAAATTTTAGAACCTAATCGCTCCATTTTTACGCTTAGCTCAACTTGTTTATCAACTTTTCTTTGCTTGGCTTTTTGTTCAACATCACTAAACGCATCTACACGTGATTTTGCTTTTGTGCCTCGCGCTCTTGGCATTTTCCGAACCCATTCCAATTCGCGCTTATATAAATTTCGGGCTTTGTCAATCTCCGAATTCATCATCATCTCTCGTTCCGCCTTCTTCGTTACAAAATAACTGTAGTTACCTTTGTATTCGTACAACTGACCATTATCCAACTCCAAAACTGAGTTACAAACTTCATCTAAAAAATATCTATCGTGAGTTACTAAGAAAATAGTAATGGCTTCTTTTGAAATATAATTTTCCAACCATTCAATCATATCAATATCCAAATGATTGGTTGGCTCATCCATAATTAATAAATCGGGTTTATTAATAAGAACTTGTGCTAAGGCCAAACGTTTTTTCTGACCACCACTTAAGGTTTTAATAATTTGAGTGAAATCACTAAGTTCAAGACGCGATAAAATTTCTTTTACAGTTTTTTCATAATCCCAAGCATTCAGCTCATTCATTTCATTTAATGACGACTCCAATAAATTGGCTGCACTAATATGACCTTCTTCCGATAACTTAACTGCTTTTTCGTAAGCTTTAATACATTTGGTTAATTTATTTTCCGATAAGAAAATATGGTCCATAACCGATAGCTCTTCATTCAAAACAATATCCTGGTCTAAAAAAGAAATAGTAATGTCTTTTCTGAAAACAGCTTCACCCGAATCAGCAATCTCAATCCCTTTTAAAATTTTAAATAAGGTTGATTTACCGCTACCGTTCTTAGCTACAAGCGCAACTTTATCACCTTTACTTATTCCAAAAGAAATATTAGTAAACAACGGGCGGTCGCTATACGATTTTGAGAGATTATTGACAGAGAGAAGATTCATAAATTTTAACCGCAAAGACGCAAAAAAGGCGCAAAGCGCGCAAAGGTAGTAAATTAATGTTATTTGAGATTCTTTTCGATAAGGAATCGGAGCTTATCTCTGTTTAGATTAGAATTGATTTCGCCTGCAATAGTTAAGGATACTGCACCTGTTTGTTCTGATACTGTAATCGCAATGGCATCTGTAGTTTCGGTAATACCAACGGCTGCACGATGACGCATACCAAAATGAGCAGGGAAGTTCTCCTTTTCGGTCACAGGCAATACACATCGAGCCGCAATAATGCGATTATTTTTAATAATTACAGCTCCATCGTGCAAAGGCGAATTTTTAAAGAAAATATTTTCAAGCATACGGTCAGTTAAACCAGAATCAATTGGTTCACCTGAGCTAATGTAAAATTTAAGGTCGGATTTACGAGAGACAATTATCAGTGCTCCAGTTTTTGTTTCGCTCATGCTCATACAAGCGTTCACAATAGCATCAACATCCAATTCAATTTCCTCCGATTCAGATGCGCCTAATTTAAATTTAAGCAGGTTTCTCCAATTGCGACTGCGAATAAATTCATTTGAACCAATGTATAATAAAAATTTACGAATCTCTTGTTGAAATACAATCATAATAGCAATCACCCCCACATTCACAAATTTCCCCATTAACGAGCTGAGTAATTTTAAATCGAGAGCACGAATGATAATCCACAAAAAATAAATGACAGCCAAACCAATAAAAATATTGACAGCTGACGTACCCTTCACCATATTGTATAAAAGGTACAGGATTATGGCAACTAAAAAAATATCAATCGCGTCAGTAATTGAAAAAGAAAGGAATAATATGAAATTAATGAACAGCATTATTTTTTCTTAGCTTTTTGTACTTCGTATAAATCGTGAATAATACCATCCGATAAACCAATCTGGGGAACATAAATTTTATCGATGTCGGCGGTTTTCATAACCGTTAAAAATATTTTAGCGGCAGGAATAATTACATCAGCACGATCGGGTTTTAAACCTAAACGTTCAATACGCTCTTCATAAGTGTAGGAACATAACATTTCGTAATGTCCTTTTAATTTATCGTAGCTTAAATGTTTAGTTTCCTTTTTGTTGGCCATTTTAAATATTTTATTAATGTTTCCTCCGGAGCCTATAGCGTTAAGAGGATGGATACCAACTGTACTCCGTTTTAACCACGCCCTCATCTCTTCCCATTCATCTTTTTCATCTTTGTTTAATAACATCCTTACGGTACCAATATTAAATGAGCGGGCAGCAATTACTTTTTGATTAAAATATAAAGTCAATTCAGTACTTCCCCCACCCACATCAATGTATAAATAAGCATATTTCGGATTTAATAATTCCTCAATGTGATTAGAGAAAACCAAAGCGGCTTCGAGTTTTCCATCAATAATTTCAACACTAATACCAGATTCTTTTTTAGCACGTGCAATAATTTCTTCTCCGTTGGAAGCATCACGCATAGCGCTGGTTGCTACCGCACGATAAGCTGTTACATCATAAGCCTTAATTAACTCACTAAAGCCTCGTAAAGAAGTTATTAAACGCTCTTCTTTTTGTTCTGAAATTTTTCCTCTTAAAAACACATCTTCCCCTAAACGAATGGGCATACGGATTAATTCTTCCTTCGAGAAATGAGGTTTACCCGCGACTTCATAAACACGGCAAAATAAAAGGCGCATGGCGTTACTTCCAATATCAATAGCTGCTAAAATCATTTAATGTGGGCTAGTTCTTTTTTGTTCGATTTCAAATACTCTTCATTATCATTCTTCAAATAATTATACACTTCATCCTGTACTCTTATTTTTTTCTCACCGGGTTTTGGCTTTACGTAATTATTTTCAAGATTTTTATCAAGAATTCTCACTTTGGTATTACCCGAAAGTTGAATGTTAATAATGTCTTTTAATTGTTTTCTGATTTCCTTATCATAAATTGGAACTGCCACTTCACTTCTACTATCTAAGTTCCTGCTCATCCAATCGGCTGATGTTATATAAATTTTTTCATCTCCATTATTGTGGAAAATAAAAACACGTGTATGCTCTAAATATTTATCTACAATACTAAAGGCCTGAATATTTTCACTATACCCTTCAATACCTGTTACCAATGAACAAGCCCCGCGAATAATCAATTTAATCTTTACACCTGCGTTAGATGCTTCATATAATTTTAAAATCATTTCACGGTCAACCAGACTGTTCATTTTTAAAATAATAGAAGCTTTCTTTCCTGCTTTAGCATGAGCAATTTCCTTATTGATATGAGCTGTAAATATTTTACGCATATAAAATGGAGCAACAGCCAAATGTTTAAAGTTGCCGACTTTAAAATTATCAACGTAAAAATCAAAAACTTTACTTACTTCTTCGGTAATTCGTTTATCGCAAGTAATTAAACTGAAGTCGGTGTAAATTCTTGCAGTACGTTCGTTAAAGTTTCCTGTTCCAACATGAGCACATTTTACTTCTTTACCTTTTATTCTCGTGGTAATTAAGCATAATTTAGAATGTACTTTTAATCCAGTAACACCATAAATAACTTGTGCACCTTCTTCCTGTAGTTTACTGGCCCAATACATATTATTCTCTTCATCAAAACGGGCTTGCAATTCAACCAACACAGTTACTTTTTTTCCGTTTTTAACGGCGTTGACTAAAGCATTAGCAATGCGCGAGGCATCAGCCATTCGGTACAAAGTAATTTTTATGGATTCAACAATTGGATCAATAGAGGCTTCACGTAATAAATTAATAATATGATTAAAAGTGTGATAAGGGTAATGCAATAAAATATCCTTATGCATTGCGGTTGCCAAAATTGTATGGTGATTCGCAATTAAAAATTTATGCTCTAAAGGAACAGGATGTTTGTAAACTAATTTTTTCTCTCCTAAAGTAGGAAAACTGATAAAATCTTTAAAATTATGATAACGTCCGCCTGGAATAGCATTATCTTTTTTGTTCATGTTCAGTTTTTTCATGATAAACGATAACATATCATTTGGCATGGCCACATCATAAACAAAACGTACCGGTAAACCTTTTTTTCGGTCTTTAACGCCTTTTGATATTTTTTCGAGCATGCTTTTGCTGACGTCGTTATCAATATCTAATTCCGCATCGCGGGTTAATTTAATATTATAAGCTTCCACAGCTTTGTAACCAAATACTTCAAAAATTTCGTCAACACATGAGCGAATAATATCATCGAGTAAAATCACGAATTTGTTTTCATCTTCAACAGGAAGAACAACAAAACGATTAGTAGCCTTTGATGGAATTTCGATTAAGGCATATTTAATTTTTTTCTTCTCATCACTCGAAATCAATTTCACAAACAAATATCCCGATTTATCCTTCATATAGGGGAAAGAACGAATCTCGTCCACCATAATAGGAAATAAAGCCGGCATGATATCGGTATGGAAATAAGATTTTACAAATGGAATTTGATGTTTCGTTAACTGTTTTTCGTTGATGATAAAAATTTTATGATCTGCGAGTTCTTTTAATATCTGAACATAAATTTCTTCGAAACGGATTTGTTGTTCAATTACTTTACGTTGTAGCTTTGGTAATAATTCGATAGGATCATCACCATATAACGCAAATGCTTTTTTGCCAAGTTTACTTAATCGGCGAACGGTAGCGACACGCACACGGTAAAACTCATCTCGGTTATTGCTAAAAATGCCTAAAAATTTAACGCGCTCAATTAATGGTGTTGTTTCATCAGAGGCTTCCTGCAAAACTCGCTCGTTAAATGAGAGCCAACTAATTTCGCGGTTGATGTATGGAATACTTTTCTTTTTCATTGTATCTTTCAAATCACTAAATCTAATTTTACTTTATTTTTTGTACTTTCTAACTAATTCTTAATTCTGTATTCCTAATTCCACACTACTGCTTAAAATTTTTCGGGAACTTAGTGATTAGTAACTTACCTTCTTGTTTGTTCAAAATTTCTTTCCAGTCGTTAAACTGAAAACCAATTTTAATAATACCACAAGTGGGGACATTATCAAACAAAATATCTTTATTTAATTCATTAGCTAATTCGGTAAGCATTGGGTTGTGTCCAAATACCATTACTCGATTAACTTTATTATTGGTTTGCGAAATGCTTTTTAAATAACTTTTTACAAAGCTCTCATAAAGTGTATCATCAATCAGCACATCCTTTTCTTTAAATCCGAAAGTGCGAGCAAAAATAAAGGCAGTGTTTAAGGCGCGAGTGGCTGGACTAGAAATTAGTAAATCTGGCAAACCCATCTCCTCTTTAAACCATTTGCTTAACAAATAAGCATCTTCATATCCTCTTTCTCCCAATGGGCGATCGATATCGTGTATGCTTTCTTTAGTCCAATCGGATTTAGCGTGCCTTATCAATACTAATTCTTTCATACCTTAAATAAATATGTTTATAAATATGCGCATTTGTATGCTATAAAAGCTATAAATTTACATAAAGTCTGAGGCGAATTATGAGCAACAAATCAACAATAATTACCCTAATGTTAATTTTATTAATATGAACGAAATAAAATGTCCAAAATGTAACGAAGTTTTTACGGTGGACGAAGCAGGTTTTGCAAATATTCTTAAACAAGTCAGAGATCAAAAATTTGAAGAAGAATTGCAGACTAGATTAAACCTTTCTGAAGCGAATTATAAAAATTCATTACAAGAAAAACTTTCAAATAAAGATAAAGAAATAGCTCAACTGAAAGCTAATAACGAACTTGAACTTGCTCATAAATTAGCTCAAAAAGAATCAACTATCGCTGAATTAAAAGCTAAAAATGACAAGGCTGACACCGAAAAAAAACTTGGCGTAATAGAAGCGATAAAAAACATAGAAAAGGAACGTGACGAATTAGCCAATAAATTAGAGCATAAAGAAACAGAAACAAAATTACTTGAAAAGACCTTAAACGAAAAGTTCTTTTCTGACCTCAAAACAAAAGATGATATTATTAAGATGAAAGATGACGAGCTTGAGTTTCGTAAGGAAATGAAACTCAGACTTTCGACTAAAATGTTAGGTGAAACACTTGAACAACATTGTGAAATAGAATTCAATAAGCTTCGTGCAACAGCATTTCAAAAAGCATATTTTGAAAAAGATAACGATTCAAAATCTGGAAGCAAAGGTGATTATATTTACAAAGAAACGGATGATTTAGGAAACGAAATCATTTCTATAATGTTCGAAATGAAAAATGAGAGTGACGAAACTGCAACAAAAAAGAAAAATGAGGATTTTTTAAAAGAATTAGACAAAGACAGAGCAGAAAAGAAATGTGAATACGCAATCCTTGTTACACTTTTAGAAGCTGACAGTGAGCTATACAATTCAGGTATCATCGATGTTTCCCATAGATATGAAAAAATGTATGTAATACGTCCACAGTTTTTCATTCCAATTATTACGCTTTTACGAAATGCGGCTATGAACTCCATGAAAGCTAAGGCTGAACTAGCTATTGTAAAAAGTCAAAATATAGATATTACAAATTTCGAAGAAAATATCAACACCTTTAAACAAGGATTTGCAAAAAACTATGAATTAGCCAGTAGACAATTTAAAACGGCAATTGAAGAAATTGACAAGACAATTGACCATCTTCAAAAAACCAAAGAAAACCTTTTATCATCAGTAAATAATCTCCGTCTCGCCAATAGTAAGGCCGAGGATTTAACAATCAAAAAATTGACAAAAGGAAATCCTACAATGACGGCAAAATTTGAAGATTTAAATAAAAACAGGAGTAAATGAACGAAGAAAACGAGTTCCACAACAATCCCCATAACTGGAAACTCGGTATTTTCTATTTCAATAGGCAAGACAAACGAATACTTGTCTTTAAGAGAGTTCCTTACACAGGTTTTACCATTAATTTTGCAAACCCCTACTCTGTTCTTGTGGTTTTAGGATTTGCAGCTTTCCTTATATTTTTAGCGAGAGCTAAATAATAGTTTTTTTCATCAATAAATCATTCTGATCATCGGTTCCCAATGTAAAAATATGTTGTCCGAAAACTTCAAAACCCCATCGTTTGTAAAATGCGATGGCTTTCGGGTTAAATTCCCATACGCCTAACCAAACTATTTCGAATTTATTTTGTTTTGCATAATCAAAAATATATTTCATTAATGTTGCCCCTATTTTTTTTGAATGATACTTTTTTAGAACATAAATGCGGGCAATTTCAATGGCTTTTGAAGAGCTAAAATCTGAATGTGTTTCTTCTCGGATTTTAGTATAGGCTACTAATTCATCTTTAAGAAATGTCATAAAAATATGCGTTTTATCATCTAATAACTCCGATTTTACAGCCTCTAAATTAAAACACTCATTTAAGAATAAATTCATATTCTCTTTAGTGTTTTGTGCCGCAAAAGTTTCTATAAACGTTTCAATACTTATTTTGGCAATAACACTTGCGTCGAGAATAGTAGCTTTTTTTATAGTGACTTCAGTATTTATCATTATTTACAATGTAGTGTTTTAAAATGCCATTAAACAAAACCAAAATTAAAACATATTTGGTATATTTACCACGCTATGGAAATCCCAAAAAATGCCATAAATGTTACTTGTTATTGGACCTGGATGGGAGAAGATGGCATTGCTCGTACTAAAGTAAAGCCCAATTCGGAAATAATTTTAGAACATGCCGCTGAAAATTCAAAGGCTGTTAACTCCCTATTTACGGATAAAAAATTCCCGATTATGATTGATGCCCGCGGTATTCGTTCGATGACTCGCGAAGCCAGAGAATTTTTTTCTACCCGTGGCAGAGATACAAATACATGTGCTTTTGGAATCATTATAAAATCACCTTTAAGTCGTACTGTTGGTAATTTTTTTCTTGGCTTAAATAAACCTGCAGTTCCAACACGATTATTCGATAATGAAACTGATGCTGTAGAGTGGCTCAAAAATCATGTGTAATGACAAATAAAAATAGTAACATATCATTATCACAAAACGAGAGAGCGAACGAAATACTCGAGGTAATTTTATCGTTTGCAAGATTAGATTTTTCGAGAAAAGTTGACATAAGTTCAGATGATGATGTGTTCGATGGTATTGGTGCCGGTGTAAATATGTTAGGTGAAGAGTTAAAGCACTCCGCTCTCTCTCTAAAAGAAAAAGAACAATTATTAAAGGAAATTCATCATCGTGTAAAAAATAATTTACAAATCGTTTCCAGCTTACTTAATCTGCAATCTGATAGCATTGTTGATGAGAAGTATCTTGGCTTAATTAAAGAAAGCCATAACCGAATTAATTCGATGGCATTGGTACACGAAATGCTTTACAAATCGAAGGATTTAAGTAAAATAGAGTTGAAAGAATATATTGAAGTGTTGTCGAGCAGCGTAAAC
>JAYTSW010000036.1:0-10074 GCA_043745425.1 Sphingobacteriaceae bacterium
GAGTTTCCTTAGCAACATTTACTTTTAAAACACCATCGTGTAAAGTATGCGCCCAGAAAGAAGCGAAATCTAAATACTTTCCTTGTTGTGGGAAAATATGATTTTGCCAATACGCTTGTAAGTATGTGTAATAATTTGATTTTACACCAGCCCATGCTAATAATGTATCCTGAAACTGACGTGTGCCTTCGTAACGAGGTGCGCCGAAAATAGGATTAATAGTAGGTTGTTGTAAACTGAAATGACCTGCTTTTGGATTAGCGTCACCCCATGATTCTAAATAATGATGATCAGGACAAATAACATCTGCCATTTCAGAAGTTTCGTCCATCACTTGTGAGAAGGAAATTTTTGTTCCTACTTTTTTATACGCCTCAGCAAATTTTAAAGAAGCAGGAGCGGTATAAACCGGATTACAGTTGTGTGTTAAGATTACAGAAATTTTTCCTGCATTCATATCAGCAACTAAATCAATAAATGCTTTATCGTTTGCTTGTTTTAAGTTAGAGTGATTTTGAACATCCACTGTTTTACCGTAGTTGTCTAACATTTTGTTAATGCCATTCACTAAAGTTTGAATGCCTTCATCATTTGCGCCAGCAACAACAATTGAGTTTCCTTTATTTTCAATTAATTCTTTTGAAATTTTTGCGATTGCTTTTTCAGCTTCTGCGTTTGCTAATTTAGTATCAGCAGAAATTTTTGCATTTCCTGTTGCAGAAGCAACTTCATTAAATATAGCCGCAACAATTTTTCCGTATTCTGATGGTTTAACCATGTAACGGTAATCGGCATTTGCACCGGTTAACGATAAGTTAGCCTCGAAATGGTAATGCTTACTCATTGTCGGGTTTTCCTTAGTCACCTTACGGGTTTTGCTGTATTGATTAGCAAATTCAATTGAGTTTAACCATGTTCCTAAAAAGTCGCAGGCAATACCAACAATAGTTTTTGCTTTACTGAAGTTATAAGAAGAAACAACAGATTTTCCGAATACATTTTTATTAGCTGCATTTAAAGCTGAATAAGAGACGGCATCGTAAGTAACGTGTTTTGCTTTTGGATATTTAGCAGTGAATTCAGCAACTACTGCTTTTGTTGAAGGGCTAATTACAGATGAAGTTAAAATAGCGATCTCGCCACTACCTAATGCTTTAGCAGCTGTTTCATCAGCGTTTTTCCATGTTGTGAAAGCACCTTTTACAACAGGACCAGCTAAACGAGCTCCATCATATAAACCAAGTACTGAAGCTTGAACACGAGCACTTGTAGCGCCATGAGAAATTTTTGAAAGCTCATTACCTTCAATTTTTACAGGACGACCTTCGCGTGTTTTAACTAACACCGATGCGTAATCGTGACCATCATAAAAAGTAGAAGCATAAAAATTAGCTACGCCAGGTGTAACTTCTTCTGGCTTTACAACATAAGGAATTGCTTTGTTAACAGGAGTTTCACAAGCAGCTAATGCAACTGCAGCTGTAGAAAAGCCCATTACTTTTAAGAAATCTCTACGGCTGGTGCCGGATTTTTCCTCCTCTTCTCCATTTAGAAATTCATCTATAGGAAGTGGTTCAGCAAACTCGCTTTGATGTTGCTTTAAAAACTCAGGGCTTTCGTTTAATTCGGGTAAGCCTCTCCAGTATTTTTTTGACATAGACATCTATATAATTATCGTTAGTACCGCGTTATTAATAATGACATTTCGCACATTCAAGTCCACCAATTTTTTCAACGGTATACTTAACATCGTACTGCCCTTTATATTTTTCTTTTAATGCTTTGTGTAAACGGTTGTAGTATGCGTTTCCTTCCATAGCTACTTCAGTTGTACGATGACAATCAATACACCATCTCATTGTAAGTGGTGCTTTTTGTTCAACCGTTGTCATAGCTTTTACATCGCCGTGACATTTAGCACAATCAATTCTACCAACTACAACGTGTTGTGAGTGGTTAAAATAAACGTGATCAGGTAAGTTGTGAACTTTTAACCAAGTTAATGGGTTTGTTTTTGAGGCATCGTATTTCTGGGTAGTAGGATCGAAACCTGCAGCAGTATATATTTTTGCGATTTCAGTTTTTCCTGTTGTCGGTCCTTCCTGAATTCCTTTATGGCAATTCATACAAACGTTAACTGAAGGAATACCTGCGTGACGTGATTTTTCTACTGTGTTGTGACAATACTGGCAAGCAATTTCGTTGTCGCCAGCATGAATTTTGTGAGAGAATTTTATAGGTTGTTCAGGATGGTAACCTTTTTGAGTTTCCCAATCGTAATACACACCAATATCGTAACAAGCATCCCAACAACTTTTCATTCCCATAAATCCAATAACGATGCACATAACGCCAACAAAACGACGATGACCAGAAATCCAGCCTTTCGCCTCTTCCATGAACGTCATTTCAGGATTTTCAGGTTTACCTTCTGTGCGGTTAGCTGAGTTCTGTAATGAAGCACGAACACTTCGGAAAGTGCTAATCATAATTGCTAAAAGCACAATAACACCTAACACAAAATAAAGTGGTTCAATACCCGGTTTTACTTCTGCACCTGGAGTACCCTGATCTTTTGGAGAAGCAGGACCAGCAACAATTGGAGCAGGGCCTTTTAAAAATGCAAGAATCGCATCAACGCCTTTTTCATCAATTTGGCCTTCGAAAACAGTCATAGCTGCTTTACCGTTTTCGCCAAAAATTTTGTTAGCGTAAGCATCGCCACTCTTAATCATTTTCTCGTTGTTAACGATCCATTTCTTAATCCAGTCTCCTGGAGGAACGCGATCGAACACGCCTTTAAGGCCGGGGCCAGTTAATTTTTGATCGGTATGCGAAGCGTGACAAACTGCGCAGTTTTGCTTAAATAATTTTGCTCCGTCTTGAGCGCTGATGTTGCCTGAAAACAGAACCAACATTATTGCGATACTCAGCAAAGATTTGAAGGAAAAATGAAACATACGGCTATTCATATTTTTACAGGAAAATTTCCCGGGGTTTAGTTTGCTTAATGACACTATAATGACAGTTTATTGGGGGCAAATTTAGCAGAAGTAATGAGATTAAAATCGTAAAAATTTTATTTTTTTAACAAATTTGTTAATTTATAATAATTCTAAATAACGCTCATCTGACCAATGTCATTTTTCAATCGATGAAGTTTATTTAGGTTGAAAGATTAGTTTTAAGAATGCTTATTCATACCTTTGAAATGAACTCAAATTTTGAAAGAATTTAAGCTTATAATCGCCAAAATCAGTTTTGGAAAAATAATAAACATGGTAAGGGTTTTTACATCTTACTATGTATCAAAAATTTACAAAAAACCATTTATAAAGGCGATGCCTATTAGCATCTCAATTGAACCCACTACCAGCTGCAATTTACGTTGTCCGGAATGCCCAAGCGGACTGCGCCAATTTACGCGCCCAACCGGCATGTTGGACCAAGATTTTTTCAAAAAAATTATTGCCGAATTAAAAAGCACATTGGTAAATCTTACCTTTTATTTTCAGGGCGAGCCGTATTTAAATCCCAGATTTTTAGACATGGTTAAGCATGCCTCTGAAAACGGAATTTTTACAATAACGAGTACAAATGCCCATTATTTAAACGACGAGAATGCTAAGAAAACTATTGAAAGTCAGTTAGATAAATTAATTATTTCGGTTGATGGGACTACTCAGGAAACTTACGAGCAATATCGCATTGGTGGCGATTTAAATAAAGTTATTGAAGGCACAAAAAATATAGTAAAGTGGCGCAAACAATTAAACAGTAAGCGTCCATTAATTGTGTTTCAATTTTTGGTGGTGAAACCAAACGAACATCAAATTGCCGACGTTTATAAACTAGCCGAAGAGTTAGGTGTTGATGATGTGAAACTAAAAACGGCACAGGTTTATGATTTTGAAAACGGAAATAATTTAATTCCCGACAATGAAAATTATTCTCGCTACAAAAAAAATTCAGATGGAAAATGGTCTATCAAAAATAAATTACTGAATCAATGCTGGCGAATGTGGAGTGGTTGCGTAATCACCTGGGATGGTTTAGTCGTTCCATGTTGTTTTGATAAAGATGCCAAACATCAATTAGGTGATTTAAAAAATCAAACATTCAAAGGTGTTTGGCTATCGGACGGCTATAATAATTTCAGAAAATCAATTTTAAAATCACGTAAGGAAATTGACATTTGTACAAACTGTACAGAGGGAACAAAAGTGTGGGCTTAACGCTTATTTGCTTCTTTAACGTAAGCATCTAAAGCGCCACTCATACTCGGATTTTGAGGGTTCGGTGCAAATACATCTAAGCGATATCCTAATTGTTTTACATTTTGAGCAGTAGCATGTCCAAACGCTGCAATGCGTGTATTACCCTGTTTAAAATTAGGGAAATTGTGTTTTAAAGAGCGAATACCTGCCGGTGTAAAAAACACCAACACATCGTAGTCATTTAAATTTTTTATATCGGATAAATCAGCAGAAACAGTTTTATAAATTACCGCTTTTGTATAGGTAATTTGCAACTCATCTAAAAAATCAACAATCTGTTCTTTGTGCACATCTGAAACTGGTAACAAAAATTTTTCTTCGCGGTTTTTACGAATTACATCTACTAAATCTAAAATGGTGCCGTGACCAAAAAATATTTTGCGCTTACGGTACTGAATATATTTTTGAAGATAATAAGCGGTTTGTTCGTTTATGCAAAAATATTTCATGGTTTCAGGAACCGTGATACGCATTTCGTTACACACACGGAAATAATGGTCAACCGACTGTTTACTGGTTAAGATTACTGCGTGGTGTTGTAAAATATCAACTCGCTGTGTTCTAAAATCAATTGCCGATACACCTTCTACTTTAATAAATTGGCGAAAGTGTACAAACAAAGAATGCTTACGCGCTAATTCAATATATGGGTTTTTATCGTTCTCGGGTTTTGGCTGTGAAACGAAAATATTTTTTACTCTGCTTTTTGGATGATTGCTAACTTCAATAACCGGAAGTGGTGGCGGAACATACAAAGGTTGTTTTGCGTTCTTACGCTCCTTCTTTACTACAACTTCTGCTACTTGTTTTTGAATTTTTTCGGGCTTAATTGCTTTGACCTTAGCAGGTTTAACAAGTACTTTTTTAGCAACCTTTTTCGGTTTTAAAACTTTTTTAGTTTTGGCTTTAGCTATACTTTTTTTCTTAACCTGTTTTTTTATCGGCTTATGCTTAGCTGCAGTTTTTTTTGCAGACTTTATTTTTTTGGCTTTGCTTCCGCCCTTGGACGAAGACTTTGATTTTGTTTTTAAAGCCGCCATAGATTAAAAATTAACTACTAAAAATTTAATTAAAACCAGTAATGGTAAAATTTCTAAAGCGCAAAGATAAACAAATAATTGTAACAAGCCCACACCCTCCTCTATTGCAGCGAACAGAAAACCACGGTAAAGCCTTAATACATAGCCTAAAACAAGAAATAATGTAGCTGGAAACACAATCCAAACCGGATTAACAGGAGATAACTCAACTATTATCATAATGGGCAACAAAACTACCCCTATTGATTGATTGATAATTAAAGTGTTGTTTATGTACTCATTAAATATAGTATTTGTTTCTGTAACAAAACCAATTACATTGGCCGCTATAAGTTTTACCGAATACGTTAATACTATAACCAAAACAAAAAACAGATATTGAAATAATCCGCCGTTCTTATGAAGTATTGATCCCCACAAAAAATTGACTTTGTAAAACAAAAATGCAGTTATTAAAACAAACACCGCGCTTAATACAATTGAAACCCGTTTTAGAGGCCCGTAATCTTCCCTCTCAATTTGGCGCGCCACTTGCAAACTATAAGCAGCATTTAAAACTCTGAATGTTTTTTGTGGCGAAGTGGCTTTTAATAAAACTAAAAGACACAACACAATAAATAAAATAACCGAAGGCCAATATAAAATGTTCGCATTGTTAAAGATAGCGGTATTGTGAATGGGTTTTAATAAATGATTTTTAAACAAAGGTTCATAATTAAGCCCTGCCACAATTTGGTTTGCATATAGAGCCAAACCCATTATCATAAATTAAAAATTAAAGTGCGAAGGTTCTTGAAATACAGAAACCAAATTTAACCTGACTCTTACTCCATGTATCCGTAGTATAAGGAATAAAATTATTTTCAATTAAAGCAGAAGCGTTAGTAAAGAACATACTAAATACGTGTCCGCCCGTCTCCATTTCGAAACCAATTGCTAAAGGATTGAATGCCGAAGTATTGTTTTGATAGTACGGTGAAAAATTATAAAAATAATCAGCAATTAAACACATGCGTTTAGTCATTTTAATTCTTCCCCCTACACCCAACGAAAAGAAACTATTTACATCCTCTTTTCCTTTATCGTTAGTACGTTGTAAAATATAATTACGATGCATATAAGATGGGAGAATTTCGATAGATAACCAATCCGTTAATTTACTGGCAATAATTAATTGCGAAAAATAACTAAAGCGGTGCATATCATTAGTCGGGAAATTTTTTACAGCGCCCGCATATAATAATTCCGGTTTAACTGAAGTATATCCCATGTCAGCAAAAAACGTTACCGAAACCGGAATTGCAAAATGTTCTTTCTGACTAATTAATTTCCATTTAATACTTCCATCATACGTTTCCTTAAAACGGCTACGTCCAACTCCAATAGTTAAATTATCCGTAATACCATAATCAAACGACCAACGAATATCGCTTGCGTTATCAAAACCAAAATAAGAATGGGCTGCTTCGTTTAAAGCGTTAGTTCCGTTATCCATATTATAAACATTACCGAAGCGATGAGATATTCGAAAATCAAGATTATTCTTTTTTACCGTTTCAATGGTTTGTGCGTTACCTAATTTATAAGTTTTAAAAGTGGCATACACTTTTTTAGGGCCTTCATCTTTTTTATCATCCACTAAACTTAATAAATCTTCCTGGGCAAAAACAGAAATGCTGAAGGCTAAGGATAAAAAAAGCAATGATTTTTTCATGGTATGGTTTTAAAACATTCAAATATAAAAAAAGGACTGAAACATTTCAGCCCTTTCTCTTAAAATAGAGTAACAATTATTTTTTAACAAATGGCTCAAGGGTGATATTTACAGTTACATCAACAACCTCAGCAATATTTTGTACGTATAATGATGGCACCTTGATGTTATAATCGGCCACCTTTATTTTAAAAGAAGATACAACAACAATATCATCACCTTTTTTGGTAATCGTTCCTTCGGTGGTAATGTCTTTGGTTACACCATGCAGAGTCATTTTTCCGGTAACCGTAACTTTATTTTCACCATCCTTAGTTAAATCCATTTTCTCGTTCACTTTTCCTTTAAAAGTAGCTTGAGGGTATTTTGTTGATTCAACATAATTCTCATTAAAATGCTCTTCCATTAAAGCAGCTTTAAATTTGAATTGCGTCATCACCACTCCAAATTGGATCTCTGAAGTTTCAGTTTTAAAAACTGCCAACGGAGTTTTATTAGTAGCATCAATATCTTCTAAAGGGGATTTTGACAAAAAATGAATACTGTTTCCCTCTTTCTTGCTCTTATACGTTTGTGCATTGGCACTTAAACCAATAATCACACATAAACTTAAAATAATTTTTTTCATAATTGTATAGATTCAATAATCATACCAAAAATAGAAATTATTTTATGATATTCTCATCTTTTAAATACTTTTCTATTAATCTCGGAAAAGCATACTTATTTATTTCACTTAATTTAACCTTCTTTAATTCCTTTAGGGATTGTTTGTCGCCTAATTCTATTCTGTAAAAAACAGCGTAAAGGTTTTGATGTGACAGAACGTGTTTATATTGTTGAGATACATTTTTTATTGTTGCCTTTTTTAAATCTAAAAGGTTTTTCAGTTCTTTTGATTTTAAAACGGTTTCTGCTTTTTGTTTTTTGGGAGTTTCTATTAAATAAAATTCATACAAACCCTCCCATATATCTTTAGTATGACGCTTTTGTATGTATAAAAGTTGCCTGTGAGTAAATAAAAAATAATTAAAGTACCGGTCTCTTACTTTTATCTTTTTTGATTTAAAAGGTAATTCGTTTACGTTTTGCTTCTGAAAAGCAGCACATTTAGAATTAAAAATACAATTCTCACAATCAGGATTTACTGGTCGGCAATACAAAGCACCAAATTCCATAATGGCCTGATTATAATCGGCCACTTGTTTTTTCGGCAATAATTCGTTGGCGAGATTCTGAAAATATTTTTTTCCTTCACCGCTATCAATCGCTAAATCCACACCAAAAACTCTGCTTAACACACGATACACATTCCCATCAACAACAGCATGCGGTAGATTATAAGCCAAACTTGCAATGGCCGCTGCGGTATAATCACCAACTCCCTTTAATTCTTTTATCTCATCATACGTTTTCGGAAAAACCCCTTTATGTTTATCCACCACAAATTTGGCCGCTTCATGCAAATTCCGAGCCCTTGAATAATATCCTAAACCCTGCCAGTGTTTCATCACCTCATCAACCGGGGCTTTAGCCAAAAGCTTAATAGTGGGATAGTTTTTTACGAATTTCAAGTAGTACGTAAGTCCTTGAATTACTTGTGTTTGCTGTAAAATAACTTCCGAAAGCCAGATTTTATAGGGGTCGTTTTGCCCCCTCCAGGGCAGATCCCTTTTGTTGATTTTATACCATTTTAAGAGGTTTTTTGCGAAAAAATCCATGTTGAAACGACAAACTTAAAAGAAATTTTTGGGAATTATTTTTAGGTTATATAATTAATACTATCTTTGCCTCCCATTTTTGAATATTCAAATTATTGATTTTAAATACTTTGTAAAATGACTAAAGCAGACATTGTAAACGAGATTTCAGAAAAGACCGGCATTGAGAAAATTGCTGTTCAAGCTTCTGTAGAAGCATTCATGAAATCAATCCGAAACGCCATGATTGAAGGTAAGAACGTATACCTGAGAGGTTTCGGAACTTTCGTTGTAAAAAAACGCGCCGAAAAAATTGGCCGTAACATTTCTAAAAATACTACGGTAGTAATTCCGGCGCATTTTATTCCGGCATTTAAACCAGCGAAAACGTTCTCTGAAAGAGTTAAGAAAAACGTTAAGGTTGCTGAACCGGAACCAAAAAACGAAGATTAATTTAAATGACCAAAGTTAAAAAAACTCAGCTTTTACTTTTAGTAGCTGCTGTTGTTTTATCCGTTCTTTTATATTTTGCACCAAAACATTCTGATGCCGATACTGAAAAAAAATCAGCTTTAACATCAGAAAGCTCTAATGAAACCATCGAGGTTTTTGTAAACACAGCTAAAGGAAGTTTAAGCGCTGACTTAAAACCAAAAGCCGAAAACAAAAATTTAGATACCGTAATTTCTTTTTGGGATAAAAATAAACGCCCCGATATTGCGTCGTTTTATTTCGAACAAAAAGTGAGCAAAGTAAATAAAGCAGTCGACTGGTTTAAAGCCGGCGATCGTTATTATTACTCGGTACGTTTTATTAAAGACCCGGAAGAAATTCCATTATTGTATTCAAGCGCTATGCGTTGTTACGATAAAGGTTTAAAACTTGAACCCAATAACACCGATGCTAAAATTATGTTAGCCTCTTGTTTGGTTGAAGGATCTCCGGACCCCATGAAAGGTATCACCATGCTAAGGGAAATTGAAAAAACCGATAGCAACAATGTTACGCTTCAATTAAACTTCGCATTTTTTTCAGTGAGGTCGCAACAATGGGACAGAGCAGTTAAGCGTTTTGAAAAAGTGATTCAAATAGATTCAAATTATATTGAAGCCTATTTACACTTAGCCGATGCTTACGAACAAATGGGACAACAAAACAAAACTATTGAAGTGTTGGAAAAGTATAAATCGAAAACCGATGATGCGATGACCAAACAGGAAATAGAAAAATATATACAGCAATTAAAAATTAATTTAAAAAAATAATATTATGCCAAGCGGAAAGAAAAGAAAAAGACATAAAATGGCGACGCACAAACGCAAAAAACGTTTGAGAAAGAACCG
>JAYTSW010000037.1:0-2714 GCA_043745425.1 Sphingobacteriaceae bacterium
ACCATAATATTTCATGGCATCGGCATAAGTCATTAACGGAAAAGCAGGAACATCAATATTTTTTACAGTCTTAAATAAATGTCTTGTTAAACCTTCAAACATATTTAAAATATCATCCTGCTCAACAAAACTCATTTCGCAGTCAATTTGTGTAAACTCAGGTTGTCTGTCGGCACGTAAATCTTCATCACGAAAACATTTTACAATTTGGTAATAGCGGTCGAAACCCGCAACCATTAATAATTGTTTAAAGGTTTGCGGACTTTGCGGCAACGCATAAAATTGTCCTGTATGAACACGACTTGGTACAACATAATCGCGTGCTCCTTCGGGAGTAGATTTAATTAGTACTGGCGTTTCTACTTCCAGGAAATTTTGTTTGTCTAAAAAATTTCTGGTTTCAATTGCTAAGCGGTGACGTAATTCTAAATTTTTTCTCACCGAATTTCTGCGAAGATCTAAATAGCGATATTTCATACGCAACTCTTCACCACCATCTGTTTCATCTTCGATAGTGAAGGGTGGGGTAATGGAAGCATTCAGAATTATAAATTCTTTTACTTTAATTTCAATGTCGCCAGTTGGATGATTTTTATTTTTACTTGAGCGTTCAATAACTGTTCCTTTAACTTGCAAAACAAATTCACGTCCAACACTTGTAGCTTTCGATGCTAAATCTTTATCCCATTCAGGGTTAAACGTTAATTGAGTGATACCATAACGATCGCGAAGATCAATAAAAGTCATGCCACCTAAGTCGCGACTTTTTTGCACCCAACCACACAATGTAACTTCTTTGTTTACATCAGTAATTCTTAATTCTCCACAGGTAACTGTTCTTAGCATAGGAGGCAAAAATACGAAAAAATAGGAATAACTCTCTTAGGCAGATTAGTCATTCTGCGAAACGCAGAATCTTAACTTGTTGAGGTTTCGTTTTCGAAAGTACTTTCTGTAATAGCTTGTCCATCACGGAAACAGGCTACGCCGCCCCAATTGAACATTTTCTTTTGGTAAACCCAAGCCATTTGGTCGCGAACTAAAACACGCTGAATAACAATAACATTTGTGCCGTGAATAATTTCTTCAGTAACACCCACTTTATACTTAGCTATTAAGTCTATAATACGTTGGTTGGTATTTATGTTTACGATTAAAGCATCTTTCGCTAAAACTTTTGGTGTGGTGAGTATTGCTGGATTTGTAATAATTTTTTCGTTCTGTATTTTTTTATTGGCCGCAATTTCTTCTTCTAATTTTTTAAGACTCGCTTTTTCTATTGCTAACTGTTCGTTGTGTAATTTGTTTTTCTCTGCTAAATCGGCATCTTTCTTATCTTGTTCTGCTTTTAGTTTAGCTAAGAGAATAGCTTCTTTTTTTGCAATTTTCAATTCGTTAACCTGGGTTAACATATCTTTCATATATTTTTTATCAAACTCAAAATTGTCAATCTTTGGGTTGTAATAATATTTATTCATGGGCTGATTGAACATCGAGTAATCAACGCCGTCAACATATTCAATCAATTCTAAATCGGCTACCATTACCGAGAATTTTTTCTTTGCGCTCTCCGCAGATACACCTAGAGTACTAACAGTGAAATATTTTTTAGCGTAACCGGCTTTACTAACGGTGACAACAAATTCAGAACCCATAGGTAAATACAAAGCGTAAGAACCATTTAATGAAGTGGGAAATGCTGTAAAAGCTTTTCCGTCACGCATTACACTTACAGTCACATCGCCCATGGCAACTTTCTTTTCGTCAGAAATTCTGCCGCCAAGATTAAGTGTTTCGCTTTGAGCAAAAATGTTGCAACTAATAAAAAGTAGTAATGCTATTTTAAGAAATTTCATAAATGTGTTTAAATCAGCTGCAAAAGTACTCTTCTTTTGGAGGATTCTGTTAAGTAAACGAACAATACTTAACAATTAATCGTTAATTATTGTTGTTTTATCGATAAAACGAAGGGATTGAAAGACTTTAAAATAAAGTTTATTGTGAAATAAATTGATTTTCAGCATGTTGCCAATTAACCAGGTTCCACCAGCCTGAAATATAATCGGCGCGCTTATTTTGATATTTTAAGTAGTAAGCGTGTTCCCAAACGTCTAAAGCCAAGATCGGCTTGCCTTTATCGGCAGCACAATCCATTAAAGGGTTGTCTTGATTTGGTGTAGTTGTAATTTTTAATTTTCCTTTTTGTTCAATTAACCAGCACCAGCCGCTTCCAAAAATCTTTAGTGATTTTTCCGCAAATTCTTTTTTAAAAATATCGAAGGTGTTGAACTCAGCAATTATAGCATCCATTAATTTTCCGGTTGGTAAATTCGCATCACCATTCGGATTTGCTTTCATTAATTGCCAAAATAAAGAATGGTTGTAATGTCCGCCACCATTATTGCGCAAGGCTACATCTATTTTTGAAGCCTGAGCAAATAATCCCTCCAGCTTTGAATCACCGGTATAAGTTTCAAGTGCTTTATTTAATTTATCTACATAAGCTTGGTGATGTTTATCGTGATGCAATTTCATTGTTGCTTCATCAATAAAAGGTTCTAATGCATTATATGCATATGGTAAAGAGGGCAAAGAATATTTTCCGCCGTCGGTAGTTTTATCAGCAAAACTATCAAGTGCATTTAATTTTTCTTCTCCAATTAAATTTGTAGCTAACCCTGCTAAACCAAGTAAAGCACTTTTTCTTAAAAAAT
>JAYTSW010000038.1:0-10044 GCA_043745425.1 Sphingobacteriaceae bacterium
AGAATTAATGTAATAGTGGCACTTTTTTTTAGTGCTAATTTTTCTTTTTCACAAAATACCGATTCGGTAAAACTTTTATTAAAAACATCTAAGGAAGACACTGTAAAAATCAAAATGTTATTTTGGTTAGTCGAAAATATTTCCGACGATAATGAATGGCCAAAATACAATGATATTGCTTATAATCTTGCCGAGAAACTTTCGAAGAGTAATGATTCTGAAATAAAATTCTTCGCTAAGAAAAGCCTTGGGAGCGCACTCAATAATTTGGGTTATTTGTATAACATGAAGGCTGATTATGCTAAGGCAATGGGTTACCATGAAAAAAGTTTGAGAATAAGCGAAGAGCTTGGAAGTAAAAGCGGAATGGCGGGCTCCTATAACAATATTGGCTTTATTTGTTTTAATCAAGGGCATATCCTGAAAGCACTTGATTATTTTGGGCAAGCATTAAGAATTCAGCAAGAGTTAGGTGATAAACGTGAAACGGCCAGATTGTTTAACAATATAGGTATAGTGTATAATAGTTACGGTGACGTTCTGAAAGCCATCGAGTTTTACCAAAAAAGCTTGAAAATAAATGAAGAAATTGGCAATAAATCAGGCGTAGCAAATTCTTTGAATAGTATTGGATTTGTTTGCGCCGCTCAGGGTGATAATGAAAAAGCTAAAGAATATTATATCAAGAGCATTAAAATAAAAGAAGAACTGGGGGATAAGCATGGACTGGGATCTACTTATACGAATCTCGGTTTGATATTTGAAAAACAACATGACGCAAAGAAAGCTTTGAGTTATTTTGAACGGGGATTAAAAATAAGAGAAAAGTTAGAGGATAAAAGTGGAATTGCTAATAGCATGGTGAATATAGGCTCAATGTATCATGGTAGTAAGGATTATGAAAAGGCATTATTTTATTTTGAAAAATCATTAAAAATTAACCTTGAAATAAATAATAAAAGTGGTATTGCCGAAAGCTACATCGACCTTGGGTCATTATACCACGATATGAAAAATTTCAAACAGGCACTTTATTACTCCGAACGGTCGCTAGATCTTGCCAAAGAATTGGGCTTTCCAGAAATGATAAGAAATGCCGAGCGTATTCTTGCAAAAACTGATTCGGCTAGTGGAAATTATAAAGGTGCTTTAGGACATTATAAACAATTTATATTTTATCGCGACAGCATTAAAAATGAAGCTACTCGAAAAGCTAATTTAAAGAGTCAATTTCAAATGGAATTTGATAAAAAAGAGCGCGATGTTAACTTGAAAGTAGAGGCCGAAAAACAATTAGCGGAGCAAAAAAATTCGGACGAACAAAAACAAAAAAATATTATTATTTACAGTGTATTGCTGGGTTTATTGCTTGTAATTATTTTCTCAGGATTTTTAATTAAAAGTTTAAGTAAAAATAAAAAAGCAAATGTTATCATTACCCAACAAAAAGCAGAAGTAGAGCAAAGTAAAAAAGAAATCGTAGATTCTATTAATTACGCTAAGCGTATTCAATTTGCATTATTAGCCAGCGATAACTTATTGAATAATAATTTACCTGAACATTTTATTTTGTTTAAACCAAAAGATGTTGTGAGTGGTGATTTTTATTGGGCTACACCAACTAATGACGGCTTTATTTATGTAACTGCTGATTGTACAGGGCATGGTGTTCCGGGTGCTTTTATGAGTTTACTTAACATCAGTAAATTGAGCCAAACGATAAATGAAAATAAAATAACGCAACCTGATTTAATTTTAAATAATGTTCGCTCAGAAATTATTAAAGCCTTAAATCCAGAAGGAACCGATGAAGAGAGTAAAGATGGAATGGATGCTATAATTTGTAAATTGAATTTAAAGAAAATGAAATTGGAATATGCAGCTGCCAATAATTCATTTTACGTGATAAGAAATAATGAGGTTATAAATTGTAAAGCCGATAAAATGCCGGTTGGTATAGGGCACGATGATTCTGTATCATTCACCAATAACGAATTAAGTTTGCAGAGCGGAGACATTATTTACACATTCACAGATGGTTTTGCTGATCAGTTTGGCGGGCCCAACGGAAAAAAGTTTAAATACAAACAATTAGAGGCTGTTTTATTAAATATTCACAATGAACCTATACAAAAACAGCGCGAAATTTTATTGCAAACATTTAATGATTGGAAAGGCAATTTAGGACAAGTAGATGATATGTTGGTGATGGGGGTAAAGATTACTTAACTGTAAATTTTATTTCTTTATCAGGATTACTTACCCTTGAACTTTGCCTGTCGGCATTTACATCGGTTTGTACAATATTTATCTGTTCCTTTAAAAAATCATAAAGTAAACTGTTGTTAATGTTTAATTGTTTTGGTTTTTCGCATTTTTCAATTTCCATGTAGGCCCATATCACATCATCTTCTTTTTCGTAACCAATATATTTTAAAATTTTTAATTTCCCGTTTATGTTTATGATTAATCGTTTGTTGATGTATTCATACAAAATTTTATCAATTTCTTTTTTGTCTTTAGGATGAATAAGATCAATGGTATTATTACCGATTTTTTTTAATGCGTCTTCCAGGTCACCGGTAAACATTTTACAGGAAATTTCTAACGATTTATTTTTTTCATTATACTTTATATCAGTAACGCTTAAATAGAAAGGATGAGGCTTTCCTCCGAAAAGAAACAGACAAAGGACTATTATATTTTTAAAGAGAAGCATTTCAGTACCAAAGTTACTAAAAACATAGGGTTATTGAAGGTTTTAGTATGTGTTAACTTGTTACAGCTGGTTTTATGAGGAAAAATACCCCAAAAAGGGTGAGTGTAATTCGGCACATTATTCGTTTTTTTATATTGGTTATTTTGAGGTTGGTTGGATAATAGAATCATTATATCGAAACAAGACCCAAACCAGATTATTTATTTTAAATTTGAGCCTTTATGTTTAAATGTCTTCCATCAATGAAAAATGTAGTTCTGCTTTTAATAATGATTTTGTCTTTTTCGCTTAATGCACAAAACATTCAAAATAATCCAACATCTAATCACGGTAACAAATTCGAGCAATTAGGAACTATATTGCAAAGTCCGAATGAATACCGTACCGCTTCAGGTGCGCCAGGGCCAAAATACTGGCAGCAAAAAGCCGATTATGATATTGATGTAACATTAGACGAGAAGAATTTAACTTGTATTGGTAGCGAAACTATTACCTATTCAAATAACTCGCCAGATAAATTAGATTATTTATGGTTACAGTTAGATGAAAATCAACATGACGTAAATAATCCTTCTAATTATTGGGATGAAAATAAAATTGATGCTCCGGTTACAAACGGAGAATTAAATGGTTTAATGAAAAAAGAAACGCTTACTGAATTAGGATTAGGAGATAAAATTTTAGAAGTGAGCGATGAAACAGGAAAGCCTTTAAAATATACTATCAATACTACAATGATGCGCATTGATTTACCAAAAACATTAAATCCGGGAAGTAAAATTAAATTCAGAGTAAAATGGAAATACAAAATGAGCAACCGTATGGAAACAGGCGGACGTGGTGGTTACGAATATTTTCCTGAAGATGGCAATCATATTTTTACTGTAACACAATGGTATCCCCGTATGTGCGTGTATAGTGACTTTCAAGGCTGGCAACATAAACAATTTACCGGAAGAGGAGAGTTTGCCTTGGCATTTGGCAATTTTAAAGTAAAGATGACAGTTCCATCTGATCACGTAATTTGTTCAACAGGTGAAATACAAAATGCCGCACAAGTTTTATCACCTGCACAATTAGCACGATGGAAAAAAGCACAGGATGCAAAAGAAGTAACTGAAGTTGTGACCTTAGAAGAAGCAACAAGCGCAGAAAAAAATAAATCAACATCAACTAAAACCTGGATATTTAAAGCTGACAGTGTTCGTGATTTTGCCTGGGGATCTTCACGTAAATTTGTTTGGGACGCAATGCCAGCATTTGTTGGTAAACACAAAACTATGTGCATGAGTTTTTATGGTAAGGAAGCTTATCCTTTGTATCGTAAATACTCAACTAAAACTGTTGCTCATACTATAAAAACATATTCAAAGTTTAGTATCGATTATCCTTATCCAGTTGCGCAAAGTATTGAAGCCGCCAATGGAATGGAATACCCAATGATATGTTTTAATTTCGGTCGCACAGAAAAAGATGGAACGTATACTGAAGGAACGAAAAACGGAATGTTATTGGTAATTATTCATGAAGTAGGGCACAACTTTTTCCCAATGATAATTAACAGCGATGAACGCCAGTGGAGTTGGTTAGATGAAGGCTTAAATACTTTTGTTCAATTTTTAACTGAACAAGAGTTTGATAATAATTTTGCTTCACAACGCGGACCAGCTTATAAAATGGTAGACTACATGCGTTTACCAAAAGATCAATTGGAACCCATCATGACGAATAGTGAAAACATTATTCATTTCGGTCCGAACGCTTATGGAAAACCTGCAACTGCTTTAAATATTTTACGTGAAACAGTAATGGGTCGCGAGTTATTTGATTTTGCATTTAAGACATATTGTACGCGTTGGGCATTTAAACATCCAACACCTGCTGATTTTTTCAGAAGCATGGAAGATGCATCTGGTGTTGATTTAGATTGGTTCTGGAGATCGTGGTTTTACGATATCACACCTGTTGATATCGCTTTAGATTCTGTAAAGGCATACACTTTCGAGAATGGAAAAAAAATGCCGGTGAAGATGGATACAATTACCCGTCGCCCACCACCAAAACAATTTGAGCACATTTCTAAAATCCGTAATAAGGAATCGGGAATGAAATTTTTAGTGGATGTGGATACAACCTTGCGTGATTTTTACTATTACTATGTTCCTAATAAAGAAATTACAAAAGAAATTAAAAATCGTTACGAAAATTTCGAAACATTAAATGACAGTGCTTTTGATAAAGTAAAAGGAAAATATGTTTATGAACTTCAATTCGTAAATAAAGGTGGTACTCCAATGCCGATAATTATTCAATGGAATTATGCCGACGGAAGCTCTGAGATTGACCGCATACACGCTTATGTTTGGAAATTGAATGAAAAGCAAGTAACCAAAACATTTATGAAAGCGAAAAAAGTGACATCCGTTTTATTAGATCCTTATAGAGAAACTTGCGACATCAACGAAAAAAATAATAGTTGGAACATAATGCCGGAGCCTTCAAAATTTGATGTATTTAAAACAAAGGCAGCTGTTCGCGGGCAAAGCGCGGGTGAAAATCCTATGCAAAAGGCAAAGAAGAAGTAGACAAAACAATACCTCTCCTTTGGGCGAGAGTGTTCGCTGAAGCGGACGGGTGAGGGTTAACATGAAGCTCTTTTAATACTTCATCACTTCCTTTTAAATATAAAAATTCTTATATTTGGTATAGGGCCTAATGCCTTTTATCAGATGAAAAAATTCCTACTTTCTTTTATATTAGTTTTAGCATTTTGTTTTTCTAAAGCACAAGTAACTTATCCAAGTTCAAATATTAATTTAATTGGATTCATTGATCCTGAAACTGTGATGGGCGTTGATAATATAAAATATTCGGGTTGCTGGGGATGGAATCAAACTTCAAAAAATAAAGAATACGCCATTGTAGGCTCAAGTACTGGAACTTATTTTATCGATATTTCTGCTCCTGCAACACCAACAGTTTGTGATTATGTTAAGGGCGCACACGCAAGCCCGTGTATCTGGCGGGAAATGCACGTTTATCAGAATTATGCTTATGTTGTAAGCGATGATCCTTCTCCAAATAGTTTTCAGATTATTGATATGCAATATTTACCCGATTCGGTACATGTTGTTTATGATGGAAAGACTACTTATTTTGAAAGAGCTCACCAAATTAATATTGACGGAAATAAATTATATGTTTCCGGGCTTTCATTTTCAGGAAGTGGATCGGCAAACATGAGAGTGTATAGTCTTGCAACACCAACAGCGCCATTGTTATTAAGAACTTTAAGTCAGGATGATCCTTCTGTTTCTTATGTTCATGACATGAATGTTCGTAATGATACTGTTTTTGCACATTGTGGTAATGCCGGAATGCGCGTTTATAAATTTACGGCAAGTAATACATTTAGTTTGCTTGGTTCGCTTTCTGGATATCCTGATGCAGGATATAATCACAGTAGTTCATTAACAGCAGACGGAAAGACATTAATTTTTTGTGATGAAGTTCCTTCCGGACTTAGAATGAAATGTTGCGATGTGAGTAATTTAAGCAGCATCACCATTTCAGCCTTATTTCGTCCAACAACGAATGTCGGTTTCACTGGACATAACCCTTATATTATCGGAAATAAATATGCGTTTATTTCATGTTATGAAGATGGATTGTACTTGTATGATATTTCAAATCCAATGTCACCCAACATACTTGGTTATTTTGATACATATCCTCAAGGTGGTATTAATTTTGGTAATAATTATGGTACAGATCCTGAGAACGGAAATTGGGGTGCCTATCCTTATTTCAAAAGTGGTTTGATTTTAGCTTGTGATATGCAAAACGGAGTTTTTATTTTAGGTGCTAATGCTTTTAAGCCTGTTGTGAATTTTAATGTTGCTTCAAGTATTTGTAGTGGTGTTGCAACAACATTTACTGATGCTACAACAAATACACCAACATCCTACAATTGGAATATGCCTGGCGCATCTGTTACTACTTCAACACTTCAAAACCCAACAGTAACTTATACCGCAGGGGGAGTTTACAGTGCAACATTAATTGCGGCTAATGCAACTGGAAGTAACTCTGTTGTAAAAACAATTACTGTAAATATTTGTACAGGTATAAGTATTCCTGAATCGGCAAACAATCAATTTACTGTTTTACCAAATCCAAACTCCGGACAATTTACAGTTAAGGGTGGAAGAGAAGAACTATTTGATGTTAGTGTGTTTAACGCGATGGGTCAACTTATAAAATTTGTTCCTCAAAATAAATCTGAAGTGAAAATTGATTTAGATGATGTTGGAAAGGGAATTTATTTTATTCTTCTAAATGTAAATGGCAAATTTGAAAACCGCAAAGTCATTATTGAATAATAAGATTGTGTAATAAATAATTTTAAATGAAAAATAGAAAAATAAAATGGCTGGAAAAACCTGAGGAGCATAATTATCCCGCTGCAACTTCTTATTTAAATCTTATTTTTAGTGAGACTGAGGCAAAAAAAATGACAAAAAAACTTCGTGTTACAAAAACAAAAGAATTTAAAGCAAAAGATATTTTCAGAGCATCAAGATTGTCTTTGCTAGGTGTAAGTAATTCTCATGTAAATAAAAATATACAAAAGATTAAGAGTGGAGTAAAAATGTCGCCTATTCTTTTGGTTAGAGATGAAAAAAATGGAAATGTTATTGTGGCTGATGGTTATCACCGACTTTGTGCAGTTTACACTTTTAATGAAGATGCTCTAATTCCCTGCAAGATAGTTTAACGATTTATTGTGTCACATTTTTTCGGTGACGAAACATAGTCTTAATGGCTAACTGAACACGCGAGGTATCCGTTTTGGAATTTAAGCCACCAACAAATTGGAAAAATTTACCTGGGTGTCTTAAAAAAGAAACAGAGTAGAACATCGCAAAGCCAAACATAACATAAAGACTTAATTCAAACGAACTAAATTGTTTGTTGGCTTTTCTCCAGTTTTCCATTTTAAGCGAGTGGCCAAATAATGGAATCATATAAAAATCATCTCCAATTGTTTTAGCCCATCCTGTTTCAAATTCTTTTTCTAATTGTTCCGTTCCAGGTAATGGCATGTAATGGTTCATCCCTACATCCTGCACGCCGAGCCAGGCCATTTTTGCCGACATCTTTATTGTTTTCCAAACATCTTTTCGTGTTTCATTCGGGAAACCGACAATAAAAAACACTTGTACTTTTAATTTATGTTTTACCGCTGAACGAACACTCGCATATAAACTTTCGGCTTTAACTTTTTTCTTAATGTGTTTTCTTATTTCATCACTACCAGATTCGGGAGCGTAACCCATCTCTTTCATGCCGGATTTAAATAATAGGTCGGCCACTTCGTCATCAATTACTTCTGATCGTGTACCGGAAGGTAATTGCCAACTAATTTTTAAATCACGTTTTATTATTTCTTCACAAAATTCAACAATCCATTTTTTTTGAATGATGGCCGTTAAATCCTGAAACGGAAAATTAGTAACGCCGTAGGTTTTTACATTGTATTCCAATTCATCTACAACTAACTTTGGATTACGTGTAACATATTTTGTCGTCCACATATTAGGTGAAGTACAAAATGTACAAGAGTACGGACAACCTCTTGTTGCCAGCATTGGCATAATGGCTTGCGCATCTTCAATACGAAAACCACTTTCAAATTGATTTTCTTTATAAACATCAATATTAAATAAATGCCATGCGGGCAGTGCAATAGCATCTATGTTTAAAATGCGATTGCGACGTTCATTAATTAAAATTTGTTCGTCCTTCCTATAGCGAATACCATTTATAGTATCTAATTCTGGCGAGCCCGATGAAAATGTTTTTGCGAGTTCAATAATGGTTTCTTCTCCTTCTCCGGTTGCTAAAACATCTATTGGTGATTCTTCAAAACAAATCTCAGGCATCGCTGTGGCAAATTCTCCACCCAACACTAAAGGAATTTTGGGATAGCGTTGTTTTATTTTATTCAGTAATTCCCGTACATGCGGCCAATTGTGTGAGAACATGATGCTCACGCCAATCATTGAAGAATTACTGTCTATAAGATTAATAATTTCGTTTTGATCGAGGCCTAACAACCGGACTTTTTTATTAAAAAACAATTCATATTTATTCGGCGCTAATCCAACCGAATCAATTACCTGAACATTAAAATCAGATTTCAATAATGCAGATGCAAGATAAGCTAAACCTAAAGGAAGAATGGGCTTATTACAGGAAGCAGAATTAAGAGCAATCGCTTCGGGAGGGCGTATCAAGCATACATTCATTAAAGCTAATATACGGATTTGGCACAACATCCTAGCCCTTTCCCAAAAGGACTCCTTACAAGTCTGGGCTGTTTCATTCTTAGATCTCTACAAAGGCAACATGGAAATGTTAGGTTTTGCAAGACGGGATGAAGCCACTTTACAAACACTAACGATGGATGTATTAAAATCAACTGAAATTGAGGGTGAGATATTAAATCGGGAACAGGTGAGATCGTCTATTGCACGGCGTTTAGGAATGGATATTGCAGGATTAGTAAAGGCCGGTAGGGATGTGGAAGGTGTTGTGGAAATGATGCTGGATGCAACTCAGAATTACAGTAAATCGTTAACGAAAGACCGATTGTTTGGCTGGCACGCGGCTTTGTTTCCGAGTGGCAGAAGCGGTATGCATAAAATAAGTGTTGGTAAATGGAGAGGTAATGATAAAGGTCCCATGCAGGTTGTTTCGGGAGCTATGGGTAAAGAAAAAATACATTATGAAGCGCCCGATTCTAACCGTTTGAATACTGAAATGAAAGTGTTTTTGAAATGGTTCAATGCAAATCACGAAATAGATGCGGTGATAAAATCCGGCATTGCGCATTTATGGTTCATTACCATACACCCTTTTGATGATGGTAATGGTCGTATGGCACGAGCAATTGCGGATATGCAATTAACAAAAGCGGACGATGATGAGCAGCGATTTTATAGCTTGTCTGCACAAATACGTGTTGAGCGAAAAGGATATTATGAGATATTGGAAAAAATACAGAAAGGAAATTTAGACATTACCGAATGGCTGAAGTGGTATTTGAATTGTTTGAACAGAGCTTTAAATACAACCGATAAACGTTTACAAAGTGTTTTGAAGAAAACAAAATTTTGGGATGCGCATACCTTAACCATTATTAATGAACGACAGCGTTTAATGATTAATAAATTGTTTGATGGTTTCGACGGAAAGTTGACATCATCTAAATGGGCAAAAATAAATAAATGCTCGGCCGATACAGCTTTACGTGATATACA
>JAYTSW010000039.1:0-2706 GCA_043745425.1 Sphingobacteriaceae bacterium
GAAAGAGAGCTCCCGTTTCGATGGCGATCGCCTTGATTTTGCACCTCGTATTTTAATGGCGGGATTGGGGTATCATTTTTAGAAAATAGTTGCTTTCGCAATAACACCATATTAAACAAGAGTTTTTGTAATTGTAGCGCAACTGATGAAGCCTTTATCTTTTTTATTTAAAATTATTCGTAGAAATAAGTTGAGGTTTTTAATTACATTCCTAAATGAATCTAAATTCGTGATAACATATAAGTTATTTCAAAATTATTTTCATTTGATTAAGTTCTACTCTTGCTAAAATTCCGTTCATAATAAAAGAGTTTAAAGAGTACATCAAATTTTCTTCCTGATAAAATTAATTCTGTGAGTAAAAAATAAGCCCTCTGCAATTGAGTGCTAAACCTAAAGTTTCTCACCTTAGGGGAGTATAAGGATTTAACCTCTTGTCAAATATATGTGTTTTAGAGAATAAGTTGCAAATTTTATGAAGGATTTATAACGACTAATTATTTTATATATGAAATGAATTTATAACAAAAAATCAAATTCTATCTTATAAGTCCAACCTTTACTGGCATATCTCGGTAAACTTTTCCTTTTAACTGACAACCACCCTTGGCATGTTGATAGTGTTCTGCGTCAATCGTTGGATCGTCAGGGTCGACATTAAATTCAGGGCGACCCCATTGTTTGAAGAAGAAAAGTACACCCGCTTTTTTGCATTGTTGTTTGATGTCCCATACCCATTTGAATTCCATCGGTCGTGCACCATGGCCTGACTCTCCTCCTACTATTGCCCAATGAATATTTCTTAAATTCATTTCTGGTAATGGGCCTATCAATGGTTCAAGTGAAATAAATTTTACTTGCGCATTTGTTTCGCGCAAGAAGTCTATTCGGTCCACAACTCGTGTGTCTTCAACAGATGTCCCCATCCAAATATTATGAGTCCAGTCTAATTCTGAATTATATTTTAAAACCAACTCTGGTCGCTTTGTTAATACTTGGTAAGTATGTTGCGGAGTCTCGTTCATCACTTTGAAAACTTTTTTAATAAAAGACAATGAAACATCTTTATGAAAAAGATCGCTCATCGAATTCACAAAAACTGTTTTTGGTTTTTTCCATTCAAAAGGTGTTTCTAAAGATTTAGGATGAATAGTCAACTTAAAACCATTATTATATTTATCCATTCGCATGGCTTTCAAGCGACGAGACATGACTTCTGCATAACAGAATTTACAACCAGCCGAAATTTTCGTACAACCTGTTGTAGGATTCCATGTCATTTGTGTCCATTCGATAGATGATTGTGCCATGTGATTGGATTTACTAGAACAAAGTTAATACAAATTCGAAATAAATCTTTTTGGGTTCTGAAATAAAATTGTCATAACTAATATAGAAAGCTCCTTTCCTTCCAGGTGACCCATTTAAGTTGACTATTATTACTTGGTTTCTTTTTTGCCACTCTTCCAAAATTTCATTCGCATGTTTCGGTAAAAAACTTTCTTGCAAACAAAACTTATAAATGTCCCCGTTGTATCTTCTCTTTTCCTCAATATACTTTTTTAATTTTCCTTCAATATCTAAGACTTCGTTTCCTGAGAACATTGATTCACTTTTTTCTACACGCCAAATTCTTCCTTCATTTTCATCAAGTTCCCACTTTGCCTCTAACATTTTTTCATATCCACGAATGTGGCTCGTAAAAAAGAAGAGACAAAAAAACTGACCTTTATCGCGTTCAATGATAAACGTGTCAACAAAATATTCTGATAAAATGTTCTTAAACCCTTTCTTTAGCTGATTTATAAAATCTATCTGAGAAACAAATTGTGAAACTCTTTCAGGTAAAATTTCCTCCATAAACTTTAATAATGGCTCATGCCCAGGTCCAATTTTTTCTTTCTTCATATTTGCAAATCGATACATGTCACGAATAGGAAGAAACAATAAAACCTCAGTCTTCTTTAATTCTAATAAGCTTCTAATTTTAGTAATGCTTATCTCTTTATAGCCTTTAGGGTCTATAAAAATAATTGCTTTCTCTTTTTTAAATCCAGAAATTTCTGAAATAACCTGTGGCAATATTTCTGAAAAATTAAGATTAAAATACCTAATCACCCAATTTACTTTCTCGTATTCCTTTTTAATATTTTCCTTTAATTTTTCTACTACTCCTAATCCAATATCGTTAAAAGTAAGGTGGATGTTCGGAATTGAAATTGGTAAGTTATAGATTTTTTTAAATTCCCTTATAGCAATAATTGGGCTTCCAATTCCATAATTATCGTAAATCCCCTCTCCACAAAACAAATCGTATAGATGAACGTCAGTTGTAAACTTGTCTTGACAAATCACCATCAAATATTTTTGTAAATATTTTCCATAAAGCTCCACCTTTGCTTTTGAGTGGTCTAACATCAATTTGTGTGTATCCTTTACCATAGATTTTGGTTGTAATGCAAACATGAATAAGCCAATAATATATATTAAATTTATCGCAGTTCTCACCTTTTAACAAAAAATTGCATTCTATTAAAGGAAGTTATTTCCATTGCTCACATAGTATCAAATTTGTCTCGAAAAAGAAATAATTTTGTTGAATTAAAATATCCAATGTCTAAAAAAAATAAAAACCAGTCCTCTTTCCAATTCATCAAAAATCTCCAACGAAAATTGGCTGTGTCGGAAGGGTTTTATGATGGTCGT
>JAYTSW010000040.1:0-2704 GCA_043745425.1 Sphingobacteriaceae bacterium
CCGTTGAATCTAAGCGAGAGGAAAATATTAGCGCTTTATTTTCTGCTGTGTAACGACAATCTACACTTTTACCGCATAAATTAATAATACAATCTGCTCCTTCAAGATGTTGTGACCAATTGCCAATAGTTTTTGCATCCCAAACAACATACTTTACATTTTCTTTATTTTTATGAGGGCTTCGGGCGAGAATGACATATTCATCAAATTTATTTCCGAAATAATTAATGAGTGCATCACCCAAAAATCCTGAACCGCCTGCTATAACTAACTTTTTCATAATACTAAGTTTTAGTTTTGTTCGTCTACTCTTAAGTTTTGTGTTTGTTGTGTTTTTGGTTTAGGCAACATTAACATGATAAAAAAATTAAGGAATAATAACAAGCCTAAAATTAAAGTAAAACTTCCAAGTTTAATAGCTAATTCCTCAATGGTTTGTTGTGTGGTGTGCAAATAATCATAAATCATGCGGTTATTTTCCCAACGAGGATTTTCACGAATTCGCATACGCATAAACGAACAGCCAAATGCAAGTAAATAAAATCCGGTCTGCAATAAATTGTTAGTGGCATTCGCTGTTAAATCTCGTCCCTTAAAAGCTTCAATTAAAAATGCTTTTGTGTTTTTGTGAAGCGTTTTTGCTATCCAAATACTTAAGCCAATGGTTACAGGTATGTAAACCGAATAGGCAATTACATTGTAGTTCATGATTTTTGGTTTTGTGTCGCGTTTAGTTGCGACTGGTTAGTATTCCGTTTAGTAATAAAAAGATTAATGATTTTTGGCACGAAAATGATATTGAAGAAATGAGCTGCGCCGAGTGAGGAATAAATTATGCCTGTTGAATATGAAATAAACTCAACTACATCATTAAAATTATTCAGCGTTTCACAGGTATTTAAAAAGTAAAACGCGAAGCCTCCGTTCACCAAACAATATCCTGTATAGAGTAAATTATTGGAAGCTTCACTTAATGGTTTATCCTCACATTCGGCAAACAAATAATCTTTACCATTGCGGTGCAATATTTTTCCCACCACTAAAACAGTAACGAGACTTAGTGAGAGGTAAATGATATAGGCGATGATAGTGTGCATTTTTCTTTTATCTTCTTAAAGTGAAGTGACATTTTTTATGGCTACTTCATTTATTAAACTTTCAATATTTATTGAAACATACTGATAAATTTTTTTAGGTTTTGGATGCTCTGCTCAAATAAATTATGCTAATGCTGATATAATAAAGGATAGGAATCCATCCCAATAAAACTGCGGTGACGATAACATTATCCCCCATTGACATCAAATTGCTCATTCCTAATAAAACCAACCAACTAATTATATAAGCTAAACCAAGTATCCAATATATTCCCATCATCCAACCAAATTCTTTTCTCACTAATTTTAGTATGCTAATTACAAAAGCGTGAATTAATTGATAAGCACCTAAAACAAACTCTGCAATAATTACTACGATAGAAGCATTTTGTTCGAAATGATTTATACTGTATCCGCTCGATTGATTATCGAAATAACAAAGTATTAAAGCAATAATGGTTCCAACTAAACCAATTCCTTGCAAACTCACATTTATTATGTTAGCTACTTTCATTACTTAAATAATTTAAATAGTGCGCTGACAATTGCGTTCTCGTCTAATTTTACGGCTTTATCAAAAGCAAAATCGGCTTTCTCCACTACTCGTTCAATATTAGTTACTGCTTCAACAAATGCTTTATGACGTTTATCATTTTTGTCGCCCTTCACATTTTTTAATTCTTCCAATGCATTTAATACCGGTTCTATTTCACGTTTGCGACGCTCTTTAATAATTTGCTTGGCCACTTTCCAAATATCTTTTTCTGCAACAAAAAAATCTTTACGGTCGCCACTTTTTAATTCTTTGTATGCCAAACCCCAATCCAATAAATCGCGCAAATTCATGTTAGCGTTACCGCGAGAAATTTTTAATTGTTCCATCACATCTTCTGTGCTCAAGGCATCCGGACTAATTAACAACAGCGCATGAACTTGAGCCATGGTGCGACTAATGCCCCAACTGCTGCCCAGTGTTCCCCAGGTTTGAATAAATTTATCTTTTGCTTCGTGGTAGTTCATAATCTTAATGCTGATGTAAAGCCTGTAGGATTTTAAAAATTTCTATGGTTTAGTTTAAATCCCACTGGGTAAAGATATGGCAAACTTCTCTAACTTTCAATAATTATTGAAAGTTTTATTAACAACAAATCAACTTTATGGCTAATGTGTTGATTCACTAATAATTATTTATCTTTGCGCCATGCCTTTTTCAGGAAAAACAGTCGCATTTCATACCCTTGGATGTAAATTAAACTTCTCCGAGACCTCCACCATCGCACGACTAATGGTAGAGAAAGGTTTTAGTAAAGTAGATTTCTCGAAGTCAGCGGATGTTTATGTAATTAACACTTGCTCTGTTACTGAGAATGCAGATAAGGAATGTAAGCAAATTGTAAAGTCGGCTTTAAATAATAATCCCGAAGCCTTTGTAGCAATTGTTGGTTGTTACGCTCAACTAAAACCTGAAGAGATTGCAAAGATTGAAGGTGTTGATGTTGTTTTAGGTGCGACAGAAAAATTTAAACTTCTTAATTATATTAATTTCAGTAAAAACGATACAACACAAATACAAGCTTGTGAAATTGGGGAGGCTGATTTTTTTGTAG
>JAYTSW010000041.1:0-9977 GCA_043745425.1 Sphingobacteriaceae bacterium
GTCCTTTAAACAATACAACTGTTGTAAATCCATTCCACTCTTATGAAAACGCAGGTATTTATCAAGTGTGGTTAGTGGCCTTCAATGATAAAGGTTGCAGAGATACTGTGATGCATACGATAGAAATACAAGGAGAATATGCATTATATATCCCGAACACATTTACTCCTGATGGTAACGGACTCAATGATATCTTCCAGCCAAAAGGTGTGGGCATCGATGAGACTTCTTACAAGATGTACATCTTTGATCGTTGGGGAGAAATTATTTTTACAAGTGATGAGTTCCGCAAGGGATGGAACGGTGATGTAAAAGGAACCGGTAAACAAGCTGAACAAGGCGTGTACACTTATAAAATTTTGGTGAAAGATTATCAAGGTAATGTACATCCTTATATCGGGCATGTAAATTGTTTACCACGACAAGCAAAAGTGGATTAATAAATAAAACACAATAGCAAAAGCCCTGAAGTAGAAATCACTTCGGGGTTTTTTATTTAAGCGCAGGATTGATAAAATGAGTAGGGCTAGCAATAAATTAATTAATTACTATATTTGTTTATATAAGCAGCAATGAACCCTGAAAATTCTGTAATACACGAAATCTATCAGTACATGAACGATAGGGGTGTTCTTATATCTTACCTCGGCGACTTTAATCATGAAGTGGTAAATTCTTTACTTGGTTCTGTAAAAAAAATAATTAAAACCTCAGAACTTGATTTCCAAAACAGAAAACGATTTTACGCATTAGCAGCCGAATGTTTGGATAATGTGAATCGCTACAATTACAAAATCGAAGGCTCTAATGGAATAACAAAAACCTTCTTTAATATTTCCAGCAATAAGGAGGATTTCATTATTCAAACCGGCAACTATATTCATAACGACCAAAAGCGATTGCTAACAGAGAAATTAGAAAAAGTAAATTCACTCGACAGAGACGAACTGAAAAAACTCTATAAGGAAAAACTTTCTGAGAGCCCGTTGCGCGGTGGTGGATTAGGGATTATTGATATATCCTTACGTTCAGGATGTAAAATCAGTTACGAGTATAAGCCTGTAACTGAGGATGTGTATTTTTTTATTTTATTAACTTCTATCAAAAAATAATTTATGGATGCTATTTTATTAGAGTCAACAGCAACTACACCTAAAGTAAGTATCGACCCCTCGGTTGATAAATTCGAAATTTCGGGTGAGTCGAGGCCGGAGAATGCTGCCAAATTCTATACACCCATCATAGCCTGGTTTGATAATTATAAATCTGTACTTTATTTTCAGAAAAATAGTTTTGGTAAAGCAAAAGCAGTGAGCATGAATTTTAAACTCGATTATTTTAATTCAACTTCTGCTAAATTTATTTTAGATATTTTTTATCAACTCGAAAAAATTCAAAACGACGGATTTGAAGTGGAAGTAGTTTGGAATTACGACGCGCGCGATACAGATATGAAAGAATCGGGCGAAGAATTTTCAAGTTACGTTCCTGCTCTTTCTGTACGCTATGTTGAATATTAATAGATATGAAAAATATTGCACTTGCTTTATTGTTGGTTCTCTCTCAGGCTTACCGTTCGCAAAGCAGGCATGAACTCGATTCTCTTTTAAATCACATCAAAATAAATTCAACGCAGGACACACTTCTCGCTAACAACTACCACGAAATAGCATCCGCTTTTAATCGTGTCAATCTCGATTCATCAAAATTATTTGCCGATAAAGCGCTGTTGTTATCTGTAAAATTAGGGTATAAGAAAGGAATTAGCAGCGCTTATAATGCACTTGGTATTTATTATCACTTGTCTTCTAAATTTGACGAAGCAATTCTGAATTATCAAAAATCAAAAGACATGAAAGAATCGATAGGCGATAAGAAGGGAGCTATAAGTTCACAAAACAACATTGGTATTATTTATTATCTCCAAGGTAAATATGATAAAGCTCTTGTTACATTTAACGCTTCATTGAAAGAGCAAGAAGGAATGCATGATTCGCTCGGCATTCCCAACACATTAAATTATATCGCGTCGGTTTATTATTACCTTTCTGATTACGAGAAGGCTTTGGGATTTTATCTTAAATCATTAAATCTTTATAAAAAAAGCAATTACAAACAGGGATTATCACAGTCCTATAACAACATTGGTATAATTTACAGCTCGCTTAATAACGAAGATAAAGCCATTGAAAATTATACGAACTCTTTAAATCTCGCTAACGAAACCGGCGCAAAAGATTTAGTAACGACCTGTTATAATAATCTCGGAACTGTTTTTCAGAAAAGAAAAGAGTATGAAAAAGCACTCGATTATTTTACAAAGAGTTTAAGTTTGTCAAGAGAATTAAGATTAACAGAGGGCATTGCACTTAATCTGGAAAAAATTGGGCAGATATTAGAAGAGCAAAATAAATTAGATGAAGCTTTGGCAAAGTTTGAGGAAGCGCTGACTATACAGGAAAAATCAGGACAACTATTTAGCACCGCAAATATTTTAATGTCGATGGGAAGTGTTTTATCTAAAGTGAATCGTTCGAAAGATGCCGTTCGTTGTTATGAGCGGGGTTTAAAAATTGCTCAGGAGATAAAAGCAAAACATCTTATTGCTGATATTTCATTGGAGTATGCGGCGCTCTTAAAAAAGAACAAAGATTATAAAAAATCCTATTTCTATTTAACGCAATACTCTTCTATTAAAGATAGCATTTTAAGCGATGAAAAAAATAAGAGTCTTGCCGAGATGCAAACGCGATTTGATACGGACACGAAAGAGAAGGAAATTGTTTTACTCACTAAAAGTAAAAGCATTGAAGAATTAAAATTGGGCGAACAAAAAGAAAACATTGAAAAACAAAAAGTAACCATTTACGCATCTGGTGTAAGTATTGTATTGGCTTTGGCATTAGCGTTTTTTGGTTTCAGAAGTTATCAAGAAAAGAAAAAGACCAATACAATGCTTGAAGATAAAAATCAAGCCATCTCAAAACAAAAAGAAGTTTTAGAGGCAAAAAATGAATTAATCACCAATAGCATTGCTTACGCTAAAAATATTCAGAATATTATTTTGCCTAACGATAAAGTAATTAAAGAACATCTTAAAGATTCATTTATTTTATTTAAACCAAAAGATGTTGTCAGTGGTGATTTTTATTGGCTTTTTGACAGTAGGCAGAAGGAAGTAGGCAGCAGGCAGCCAGAAAGAAACACAAATTTACTGCCTTCTGACGACTGCGTACTATTTGCCGCAGTGGATTGCGTAGGACATGGCGTGCCGGGTGGCTTTATGGCATTGCATACTTATAATTTGGTGGAGCGCATTGCAAAAGAAAATAAAACACTTTCTCCTGCCAAATTTCTTGATAAATTAAATAAGGCAGTAATAGAATCCTTACATCAAAAAAACGACCACACTTCTGTAAAGCACGGAATGGATTTGGCTTTACTGAAATTTAAAGGAAATAAAATTGAATATGCCGGCGCGCGAAATCCATTGTTGATTGTTAATTCTGCTAAGGAATTGAAAGAAGTAAAAGCAGACAAAATGTTTGTTGGCGGTGCTTTGGGTGAGTTCACAAATAATGAAATTGAAGTAGAAGCAGGCAGCATGTTATATGTGTTTACGGATGGTTACGCTGATCAAAAGGGCGGACCTGAGAATAAAAAATATTTTATTACTGTGCTGAAAGAATTATTGGTTTCTATCTCAGATAAAAGTACCACGGAGCAGAAGGAAATTTTGGAAAAAACATTTTCTGAGTGGAAAGGTAATAATGAACAAATGGACGATGTTTTAATAATAGGCGTAAGACTATGATTAAAACGAGGAAGCCTGCCCTGAGCTTGTCGAAGGGATGTACTTGTAATTGGCGTGCGAATATAATGAAGAAGACTCTTGTCATATTTTTATTTTTTGTTGCGAACTTAATAAAGTCCAGTAACCAGGATTCTTTATTGAAAGTAGCTGCCAATCATAAAATTGATTCTGCTTATGTAATGATACTCACGGAAATTGCAGGCAATTACGATGACTTAGGAGATTATGATAAATCAATAACCTATTGCTTCCGCGCAAAAAAAATTGCGGATTCGTTGCATTATAAATTCGGACAACAATCGGCTTTAAATAATTTAGGAAATAGTTATTTAGATCGTGGCGAGATTAAAAAAGCACTCGAGTGCCACATACAAGTTTTGAAACTCAGAGAAGAATTAGGCAATAAGGTTGGCATTGCGTATTCCTATCTTAATTTAGGTAATATTTATTTTAGGGTTGGCAACGAGGAAAAGGCTTTGCAGAGTTACGAGCAATCTATAAAAATATTATATGGAATAGGCGATACGCTTCGTGTTGCAACTTGCTTAAGTAATATGGGTTCTATTTTTAGTAATCAAGGAAAAGTGAAAGAGGCAGAGAGTTATTACTTGAAATCATTGGCGATAAAAAAACGTTTTAAAGATGATGATGGGATTGCAGAAATCTATTCGAACTTAAGTATAATTTTAATGGATGCAGCTAAATACACTCAGGCGCTCGACTATGCTTTTCAAACTATTCCATTGTATGGTGAAGCGGGAAGTAAATTAGGGAAAGCAATCGCATACAGCAACATTGGTGATATTTATGACCACATGGGCGATTTAAATAACGCTATTAAATATCAGGAAATTTCGTTGCAGCTGGCAAAAGAAATGCAAACAAGTTATATGCTCGAGACTTGTTATCAATTATTAGCCACAGCTTACTCAAAGAAAAACGATTATAAAAATGCAGTAATGTATGCTGAATTATTTTCTCGACTACGCGATTCAGTAATGAGTTCAGAAAACAGCAAACAAATTACCGAAATGCAAACCCGTTTTGAAACAGGCAAGAAAGAAAAAGAAATTGAACTTCTGCAAAAAGATAAAAGCATTCGCGATTTAGAAATTAGCAAACAAGATTCGAGCATTAAACGTCAGCGTATTATTATTTACACAGTAATTGGTGGCTTTTTATTGGTGATTGCACTTATTTCAATGATATTAAGAAGTAATCGTCAGCGTAAAAAAATTAATATAGGTTTGGAAACAAAGAACGAAGAGATTGAATTACAAAAAAGTTTAATTGAAGAAAAAAATAAGATGATTACCGATAGTATTGATTACGCCCGTACTATTCAAAATGCAATTTTACCACCCGTTGAAAAAATAAAAGCACATTTCCCTGAATCATTTATTGTGTACGAGCCAAAGGACATTGTCAGTGGCGATTTCTATTGGCTTTTTGACAAGAGGCAGAAGGAAATAGGCAGTAGGGAGTCAGAAAGAAATACAAATTTACTGCCTTCTGACGACTGCGTACTATTTGCGACCGTGGATTGTGTTGGACATGGCGTACCGGGAGCTTTTATGAGTGTGATGGTAAATAGTATGCTGGAAAATTGTATAGATGAAAAAGCAATAAGCAAACCCGAATTAATTTTAGATGAATTAAATGCAGTTATAAAAACATTAAACACCAAGAGCGAAACTATTAAATATGGTTTGGATATATCACTCATCGCTTACAATTCTAAAAAAATGGAATTGCAATTTGCAGGAACGAAAATGCCTTTGGTAATTATTAGAGATAATAAGACGCTTGCCTTCTCATCAGATACAATGGCTATAGGAGCTGCCGTAAATAATTACAAGAGCAAAACTATCTCTTTACAAAAAGGAGATAGGATGTATATGTTTACGGATGGAGCAAGCTCTGGCACTGAATTTATAGAAACTCTTCCTTACTTAGCTTCAAAAAGTATGGAAGAACAAAAGCTAACGATTAAACAAAAAATAGAAATGACAGGCTCGCAAGCTGATGATGTGCTTGTTGTGGGGATTAGAGTTTAATAAAATAATAGAGGTTTTATTATTCAAAGGGCAAGAATGTTTTACCTGAACAAACTCAAATGCCCCTTTAATAAAATATGTTCTTCGTTTTTCTCGAAAGTGATAATATAGTAATAAACGCCGCTGCTGCATTCTTCACCTGAAGTTGTATGTCCGTCCCATTTTGTTTTTGGGGCAGATTGTTGCGGATTGCTTTCATAAACCAACAAACCCCATCTATCATAAATACTCATTTTAAAATTAGTAATGTGACTGTTTACTGTACTGAAAGAAACGCCCCATGTATCATTTACACCATCATAGTTTGGCGTAAAAACATTTGGTAAAACAAAAGTGGGATCACAATCATCAACAATAACTCTTACAGTATCCATTGTTACGTTTGTACATTCTGTTCTTTGAACGGTATAAGTGGTGCTCACTGTTGGATTGACAAAAGGCTGTGCACAATTGGTGCAACTTACTGCCGACTGCCAACTGCCTACTGAACCCTGCCAACTGTAAGCAACGAAACTTGCGCTATCCGCTACTCCTATTTGAACAAAATCTCCCTCGCAAATAACACTGCTTACACCCGCATTAGCTTGCGTAGTGGGAGTTAACACAACAACCGTTACACTATGTTTTGTTGTAGAACTGCATTGTACTTTGGTTAAATAATATTTTGTGGTTACAAGTGGTTTTGCAATGGGGTTAGCACAATTGGTACAACTCAATGCCGCCAGCCCTACGGCAGTGCTTTGCCAAGTGTAAGTTGCAAATTCGGTGCTATCAGTTCCTAATTGAACACTATCCATAAAACATCTGCTAACTAAGGAATCTTTTAATGCAGCATTAGCTGAGTTAATTTCTATTACTGAAACGTCATCTATGTAATAATAAGCTACGTTATCGTAAGGTTGTGAAAAAAAAGGTTTAATTTGTTGCTTAACAGTATTCATATCATTTCTGAAATTACCAATTGTAATAAATGAAGCAGACAACGTACTCGTAGCCAATGTTTGAACTTTAGTCCAATTTACTGTATCGGAAATGAAAAAATTCGTTTCATAAACAGGATTAATATTAATTAGAAGAGGTGGTGCAAAGGTGGTATTTAACATTGAGTCGTTGCTAAAATAAAATCCTATATTCTTAGTCGAATAACGGCTATATTCCGCACAACTAACATAAAAAGACACACAATACTGCTGATTTGGATTTATTTTAAATTTAAGCTTGTTTTTTATGTACTCTCTAAAATCATTAGGGCTACCATCTCTATAACTACTAAACCCCTGATAACTATTACCAGTATTGGGATATTGAAAACCGAGTGGGTTGTTTGGAACTGTACAAAAAGTTGAACTTGGTGAGGCCAACGTATTGGAATTTGCACATGAATTAAAATAATCAGGACTACCTGCCAAATTCGGATTAAACCAGTATTTAGAATAATAAGCTTTACCAGCGAAATTTGGACACTTAATTGTGTCTTCAAATGAATAATTATTTACAAGGTTGGTAATGCTTTGCGAAAAAGAACATAAACTAAAAAAAATGCAAAAAAGGGCATAAGCCCCTTTTTGCATTAATTGTTTATGTTTTTTTAAATGCATTATTTATTCAATAGTAACTTATCAGCTTTAAGTATCACATTATCTTGTGCAATTTTATAAAGATAAGTACCATTGTTTAACGAATTCAGATCCACTTTGGTTTCGTTTTCGCTTAATCTTTGGCTCAACACCTTTTTACCGATAACATCATACACTTCAAAGATACAATTTTTACAGCCACTATTTACCATTAAACTTCCGTTTGTCGGATTAGGATAAACTGTCGGCATTGTTTCATTTACTAAGGTGCTAGTGCCCGTTGCTAATCGTGCTGCACCGGTATTTAAACCGGGATCATTAATTTCGCAAACATTAAAATAACGGGTGCTGTCATCCCACTTACGTACAAGTCCGCGGGCATTATAAACCGCAAGTCCGTCAGTAAACGGACACAAAGCTGCGAGATCTTTTAAATCCTGAACCTGACTTGTAGAAACTAAACTATCGGACTCCATCGAAACACAATAAATTGCATTAAAGTTTTTCTGATTTTGTTCAATGTTATTTTTGGCGTTAATAGAAGCATTTGTGTTTTTTATTAAAACAAGATATAAAAAAGGTAGTTTTAAGTTTTTCCTTTTTTTCTACGTATAAAGACGTAGGTTTTTGCTAAAAAGTTTAAAGTTCCAGAAATTTTTACGCAAATCAGAGAATAAAATATTCGTAACGGTAAAGCAGTTCACTCATATGTTTATGAGCAAATACATTTGACGCCTAAGAATAAAAATGTTTTACTCCTCCTGTTTCTCTTCTTTCTCATCACCAACAACACCAGCCTGTTTTAGTTTGGTTTCAAATACAGTAACTTTTTGCGGGCTGCAAGAGTTAAAATGAGAGAAGGAAGGGTTAAGCAGCCTTTTTATGAGCGCTTTTATTTTTTTTATTTTTTTGCTTTTGAATGTATTCACTCAATAGTTTCTCTTCTTCTTTTGTTAGCGGCCCTTGTCCACCAATAAAGTCAACATCAAGTTCTTTTTTCTTTTTCATATTAAGAGTTTTTAAAATTGTCTTACAAAAGTGAAATTGATACTTCTCAATTATTTATTGGTTGTTATTTCAAAAAAATAGCGAAAAATCAAGGGCAAGTGTTCCATTCAAAATTTATTAAACAGGAATAATCCTACTCCTCCTGTTTCTCTTCTTTCTCATCACCAACAACACCAGCCTGTTTTAGTTTGGTTTCGAATGCAGTTACTTTTTGCGGGCTGCAAGAGTTAAACTGGAATGATGGTCCTGTTTTAACATCCTGTTTTCTGTTTTTTGGTTTTAACTCCTTTAATACATTATTAAATTCGTTATTACTCGATACCGCACTCATCAACCCTTTATAGAATTCAAAATAGTACCAAGTGTTTTGATCAATTTTTATGTAGATGGTAATTTTATCACCACCACTGCGCATCTTGTCAATTTTAATCCAACCCGGTACATAACGGTTAATTTCGGTCTTCAAAATATTTCCAACGCCAATCATGCCGTTCGAAATAAATGATTTTAACTCTGGATAATATTTAAATTCCACATCGTTAAAGAAAAATGTTTTTTCTAATTCGTCAGGGAAACGCTTAATCGTTCCGTATAAAGTTAAATCAGCAATGGCTTTATCGGCTTTTTCTTTTCCTAAAATTTCCATTAAGCCTTTAAATATTTCCGGCTGAGAAAAATCAATAGGCGATAAACTGTTAATGTAAATTTCTAAATCCTTTGCCATTATACGCATGGCTTTGTCTTCGAAAAAGAAATTAACGGTCATCATTAATCTTATTTTTGCCGAATCTGTTGCTGTGTAATGCGTGGCTTGTCCAACCGAATTAATTTGCACCTGACCTAAATCCGCACCCAAATCAAATTTACCTTCACCATACATCACGCAATTGTTGGTATTTAAACTTAAATAATTACCGGGTAAATTCGATTCAATTAATTTTTCACGATTCGAGATTTGATATTCACCACTTTCTCTATCGAAGGTTAAGAAACCATCCGCACTTACTAATTTTTGGTCTCTACGACTTCCTTTAGGTGATAAGAATCCCGAATACACTGCATTCGTATCCGTTGAATACATAATGGCATTCACAACCGATTGACCAAACATATCTTTTGCATCAGCAGGAATCGGGATTAAAATTTCTTTCGGATTAATATCACCGGTAAATTTCAAGAACGATTTTTTAATGCGGTTACAAACGTGTACAATTTGTGTGCCACCATCGAAATTTAAAAATTCATTATTCGCAGATAAATGAACTTTTCCTGCAAAACTAAAGTAATCGTTGAAATTAAAATTATCTTTTTCGCTAATCACACCATCTGAAATGGTATTTCCTGAAGTATCCGGACGAATAACATTAAAGTGAATCATAAATTTTTTCTCATTCTCATCTACGTATAAATAATCTCCTGTTCCTAAATAATCGCGTCGGCTAAAAATATTTGCTTTCACATTGCGGATATTATGGTACTTGGTAACATTATTAGCATTAATAGAAGCATGTTTTAAAGTGT
>JAYTSW010000042.1:0-2688 GCA_043745425.1 Sphingobacteriaceae bacterium
GCAATTGGAAGCGGTTTTAGTAATGGTACTTCAGGTTCATGGGGCAATCAAGCTACTTGGAGTTTAAGTGAAAGTTTAGCGGGTTACCACTGGTGGCCGTGTAAACAAATATTAACTGATAAAATTGATTCGAGTTGGGTATTTATTACAACTGATTCGACAAACAAAGCAGGTTCAAATGGAATTTTAAAAAATACTGTAGTAGTAGGAAATAAAAAACGTTACGAGTGGAAATCGAAAACGCCAATTGCCTATTATTTAATTTCGGTGGCTGTTGCAAAATATAAAGAATATAACTTATACGCGCATCCTATGTATTTACCTGGAGACTCTATTTGGATACAAAATTATATTTATGATAATGCTATTAATAATCCACTGTTTGCCACACAAAAAGCAGATTTAAATAAAATAGTTCCTACTCTTGAATTGGAATGTAAGTTATATGGCATGTATCCTTTCCGAAAAGAAAAGTACGGTCATTGTATGGCGCCGTTTGGTGGAGGTATGGAACATCAAACTATGACTAGCTTAGGATTTTTTGACTATTATGTTGATGCACATGAATTAGGTCACCAATGGTGGGGCGATAATGTAACCTGCAAAGGATGGCAAGACATTTGGATTAACGAGGGCTTTGCAGTTTATAGTGAGTTTTGTACGGCACAATATTTAGATCCGACCAATTTTATTCCGAATGTAACCAGCGCTCATAATAATGTAATGAGTCAGCCCGGCGGAATGGTTTTTTTAGTTGGACACGATACTGTTGATGCAAATAAAATTTTCAGTAGCCGCTTAACATATGATAAAGGAGGTTCTATTATTCGGACTTTACAATTTGTTGTCAATAACGATTCGGTTTGGTTTCCTTTGCTGAGAAGTTTTCAGAATACTTACAAAAACAGCACAGCATCTGTTCAGGATTTTAAAAACTTTGCACAAACAGCTACGAGCATGAACTTCACACAATTTTTTAATCAGTGGTATTATGGCGAAGGTTACCCTACATTTAATTTAACATGGAATTCTGGTCCGGGAATAGTGTATTTGAAATCCGCTCAAACAACTTCATCAGCAAGTTCTGTTCCCTTATTTATTACGCCAATGGAATATAAATTATCGCGCACTGCAATGCCTGATACTGTTGTTCGTGTTATGCATAATGTGAATACTGAATATTACACCATACCAATGTTGGGAACTGTAACGGGAGCAACCGTTGATCCTAACCAATGGATAATTAATAAAGCCACTGTTGCAAAAGATATTACATTAGGTTTACCTGCAGAATATTCTATTACTTCTGAAATTAGTGTAACCCCAAATCCGAGCAATGGTGTATTTGAAATTAATTCTTCTGTAGATTTAAAAGGTGTGATTGAAATTTTTGATGTAACAGGAAAATTAATTCACAGAGATTTTGCTAAACAAAATAATAAAATTGATATCAGCTCGCACGCTTCCGGAATTTATTCAATTGTAATAAAAGATGAGAAGGGTGTGCAATTGAAAACGACTAAGGTTGTGAAGGAGTAAGAATTAGTTTATTTGAAGAAATATTTGGGGAGTTTTTCACTCTGATAATCTGGAGGCGAATCATAGAACCATTTCTCAAACTGAGCGGCGCTGGCTTAAGATTATTATTCAATTTTAGCCGAAACACGAAACAAGAGATTTTGGATAAAGACCACAACGGCACTATTGGATTTTTATTTTGGCTAGCAACAATTGCTACGATTTTAATTTCCGCAATTTAAATCTTAATCCCCAATTCCTTCAATTGCTCATCGCTAATTGGGCTAGGACTTTCAATCATTAAATCTTTAGCTGAATTATTTTTTGGGAAGGCAATGAAATCGCGGATAGAATCAGCGCCACCAAATAAAGAACACAAACGGTCAAATCCAAATGCAATCCCACCATGCGGAGGTGCGCCAAATTCAAAAGCATTCATTAAAAATCCGAATTGGTTCTGTGCTTCTTCTTTTGTGAAACCTAAAGTCTCAAACATTTTTGCTTGTAAATTTTTATCATGGATACGGATGCTTCCGCCACCAATCTCAACACCGTTAATAACCATGTCATAAGCATTCGCTCGTACTTCTCCTGGAGAAGAACTTAATAAAGCAATATCTTCCGGCTTCGGTGAAGTGAACGGATGATGTTTTGCTACCCAACGTCCGCGTAATGATTCTAATAAATTGGTATCACCTTCATTCCATTCCAATAAAGGAAAATCAACAACCCACAAACAAGAGAATTTATTTTTATCACGTAAACCTAAACGGGCCCCCATCTCTAAACGTAATTCGCTTAAAGCTTTTCTGGTTTTATCTGCACCGCCCGCTAACAATAACATTAGGTCGCCAGGTTGTGCGTTAAATGCAGTGGCCCATTTTTTTAATTCTTCTTCGTTGTAAAATTTATCCACAGAAGATTTAATTGTTCCATCAGTATTATATCTTGCATACACTAAACCTGTAGCACCAATTTGCGGACGTTTTACAAATTCAGTTAATTCATCTAATTGTTTGCGCGTGTATTCAGCTGCGCCTTTTGCACAAATACCAACAACTAACTCCGCATCATTAAATACTTTAAATTCTTTTCCTTTCACCACATCATTCAACTCTACAAATTTCATTTCGAAACGTGTATCGGGTTTATCGTTACCATAATATTTCA
>JAYTSW010000043.1:0-2678 GCA_043745425.1 Sphingobacteriaceae bacterium
CATTTTAAACTGCCTAAGGAAGAAGTTTTAACTGCAACGGCGCCAGCTACTACTTGTGGTATAGAATTTGTATAGGTTGTAACGCCGGCAAAGTAAAGATCGTCACTTGAATCACTAATAATTGTATTGCACCAACCATCTCCTATAACTTCAGAAAAAATTTGATTGCCTAAAGAATCTACTCTTAATAAAATAATTTCATGACCGACAGCGGAAGGAGGTAATCTAAATCCAACTACAGCAATACTTTTGTCTGATAACTCTACAGCTTTTTGTGCATATTCACTATATCCTACGGTTCCGTAAGACTTCGCCCATTTAACATTTCCCATTTTATCAGTTTTCATTATAGCAAAATCGGGAAAATTAAAATCAGTAAAATATCCGACAGAAATAATGTCTCCATTATAACTTTCCGTAGTTGATCCTAGATTTAAAGAGTTGTTGTTTCCGGGATTATACCGTTTTCCAAATAGTAAATTACCAGATAAATCTACTTTAGCCATTGCGCTATGATAATCACTGCCCCAAACTAAACCGCCTGTAGATATAAAGTTATTATCCTTTAATCTCATTCCAAAATATCCGGTACTTCCTGATCCTGGAAAAGTACTGAAACTTCTATACCAAAGGGTGTCTCCAAGATAATTTGTTCTTATAAGACCCATCGCCGCATTGGGTCCATTCGAAGTCAAGCCTAAGATAAACCCTCCATCTTGATTTTGAAAAACGCTTCTTCCTATTAAAGAAGAGCTGCCGGTTCCGAAAAATGTTTTGGTAAAAATAGTATCACCAAATTTATTGAGTTTTATAAAATAAAGACCAGAATTTAGATTCCCATAACTATATGTTGTATGACAAATCGCAAATCCGCTATCACTTGTTGAGGCTAGGATTCCCCTGCTGTTATTAACGCATTCATTGATTTCACTCTTGGTTCCGCCATATGCTTTTTGAAAAGTAATTTGGGCGGAATTGCTTTTGAATAGAAATAAAAATAATATTAAAAAAAGTCTAACCATCTATGAATAAAATTAACAATAAAAAGGCACAAATCCAATCGTGTCAAGGCAAATCTCGAATAAATATCGATTGGACTTAAATATCAGGAAATAATCGAGCAAATCCGCGGAAATAACTCGTCATTCGTCAATCGTAATTCGTAAATTCTATTATCTTTGTAATCCAAATTTAAAACGCTCACGTTGTAAGTGAGAAACATTATGATAAAAGTAACTCTACCCGACGGTTCCGTTCGCGAATACCCAAAAGGAACCACTTCAATGCAAGTAGCATTAAGCATCAGCGAAGGATTAGCAAGAAATGTATTATCAGCAAAAATTAATGGTGAAGTTTGGGATGCCAACCATCCACTTAATTCTGATTGCAACTTAAGTTTATTAACGTGGAATGACCTGGAAGGAAAATCTACCATGTGGCATTCATCAGCGCATTTAATGGCAGAAGCTATCGAGGGATTATTTCCCGATGCTAAATTTGCTATTGGTCCACCTGTTGAAAATGGTTTTTATTACGACATTGATTTCGGTGATAAAACTTTTTCTACTGATCATTTAGAACAAGTAGAACAAAAAATGATTGAACTCGCTCGTAAAAACAACGAGTACGTTCGTAAAGATGTTTCTAAAGCGGATGCAATAAAATATTTTACCGAGAAGGGTGATCCATATAAATTAGAATTGATTGATGGTTTAGCGGATGGCACTATTACATTTTATACTCAAGGCGAATTCACTGATTTGTGTCGCGGTCCGCATATTCCCAATACAGGTTTTATAAAAGCTGTGAAATTATTACGCGTTGCCGGAGCTTATTGGCGCGGTGATGAAAAAAACAAACAGTTAACTCGTGTTTACGGAATTACTTTCCCTAAAGACAAAGAATTAAAAGAGTATTTGTTTATGTTGGAGGAAGCAAAAAAACGCGACCACCGTAAACTTGGAAAAGAATTAGAATTATTTACGTTCTCAGAAAAAGTGGGAATGGGTTTACCGTTATGGTTGCCAAAAGGTGCGATGTTACGCGAACGTTTAATTCAGTTCATGCAAAAAGCGCAAACTAAATCAGGTTATTTGCCAGTGGTAACACCGCACATTGCATTGAAAGAACTTTATGTTTGTTCTGGTCACTACGAAAAATATGGCGCTGATTCTTTTCAACCAATTAATACACCGCAAGAGGGAGAACAGTTCTTTTTAAAACCAATGAATTGTCCGCACCATTGCGAAATTTATAAATCATCACCAAAATCTTACAAAGATTTACCTGTGCGTTACGCTGAATTCGGAACTGTTTACCGTTACGAACAACATGGCGAGCTACACGGTTTAACTCGTGTGAGAGGATTTACACAGGATGATGCGCATTTATTTTGCAGACCAGATCAGGTGAAAGAAGAATTTTGTAAAGTGATTGATTTGGTATTGTATGTTTTTAATGCTTTAGATTTTAAAGATTATACTGCGCAAATTTCATTACGCGACCCTGAAAATAAAACCAAATACATTGGTTCTGATGAAAACTGGAAATTGGCCGAACAAGCAATTATCGAGTCGGCCGCTGAGAAAGGATTAAGAACTGTTGTGGAATTAGGAGAAGCAGCTTTCTATGGTCCGAAACTCGATTTTATGGTGAAAGATGCCTTAGGTCGTAAGTGG
>JAYTSW010000044.1:0-2676 GCA_043745425.1 Sphingobacteriaceae bacterium
TACATTAAGGATAAAAGTACTGAGGGCAGATTAAAAAATATTCTCGGAGAACAACGTTTTAAATATATTAGAGATCTTTCAAGATTTGAAACATGCCGATTGCAGCTGAAGAACCGTAATTATGGAGCAGCTTTATATTCGTCGTACATCCTATTATCAAAATATCCCGAAAATTTATTCCTATCACAAACCATTTCGAAATGTTTGTATGGAATTTCACTTTATAAGGCAGGTTATTTAAGATATAACAGGGATTCATATCTCGATGGACCAATCCATTATCTGGAAGTAGAGAGTTATCCTCAACAGCTTTATTGTATGATTAACAAAATGCCAGATAACGAGTGGAATATTATGGCTTTGAATTATGCTTATCGTCAACATAAAAAATTCCCGAATGACAAAGTATTGAACATAGTTTCGGATAGTCTTTTTAGCATGATGTCCTTTACAAATTGCGATCTTCAAGGTTTTGAAATTACGGATGAAAAGATCGTTAATCTAAATCCAATCAAAGACACAACATCATACTACAAACAAGTGTTTAAAGATTTATTCGTTAATGATAGTGAATTCACAAAAAAGTTTCCGAAAACTGTCGGTGAGGAGATCGTTATTCCTTACACTCCAAAAAGTTACAAAGTAAAAAGACTTACAAAATACATTAAGGAATTTGATAAGATAAGTAAAGTGATGATGCTTGCTCCGTTTTATCTTGTATTTGATAAGGGAGTTGAAACAGATTATTTTGAGGCCGATGAACAGCAACAAAAATTGACAGAAGTTATTAAACAGTGCGCTAAGGATAAAGAATTGGGGATCGAATTGCTTGATCCAGCTACTATTGATTCGAGCGAGGTGAACAAGTTAAATGATCTTTCTGTTGTGAACGATTGGCTAAATGAACGCATGGATGGAAGAGACAATGAAAAGTCAAGGGTTCCGGTATTTTGTGTTGATGGGATCGATGATGTGATCAATCGCTATGGAACCCACCTCTTAAAAACTGGTTTTGTTTATTCAAAAAGAAAACCAAAAGAATATGTTTTTTATACTGTAATATATGATTTGAGGGAAAACAGAGAAGTATATGTGAAGCAGGAGCTTTTTAGTGGCGTGCCGACTGAAAATGAAATGAAAAATAAACTTCAGGCTTTGTTTAATGAATTGAAGTACGGAATAAAACAGAAATAGTAATTTTATTTTCAACTTATTAGCAATTAACGGATTTTAATAATCATTCTTAAAAAATTTATTTAAATTAATTTCAAGCTAGAGTAATCCAACTTATCATAATAAAAAAACGGTTCGAGAAAACAAAAATGCCAAACTCCTCTTTAGCTATTTCTCACTTTTGTAGAATTAAGAACAATACAATTTCTAAAGATTCTCAACTTCTTTTAAACTCGAAAGCCTCTCTTTTTCAGCAGTTTTCGGATGAAGCGTATCGCTTTTGCAAGGTAAATTATCCAAAATTTCACAAAATGGATAATCTCTCAAAATTGGCCTTTCTCAGCTCAGAATTTTTACTTCAAGAGTTTCCGATATCTAAAAATTATAATTCTTATAGAATTGGTGTTATTCTTTCGAATAAAAGTGCGAGTTTAGATACAGATCATAAATACTTTAACATGGTTAAAAAGGGAGTAGCCAGTCCCGCTGTTTTCGTATATTCGCTGCCTAGTATCATGCTTGGGGAAATTTGTATTAGAAACGGAATAAAAGGCGAGAATACTTTTTTTATTTCAGATACTTATGCTATTCAAGAACAGGTAGATTATATCAACAATCTTTTCACCTCAAATGTATTCGATGTTTGCATTGGTGGTTGGGTTGAATTGATTGAAGAAACGTATGAATCTTTCTTATTTCTTGTCGAAATATCAACAAATAATTCCAATCTAGCTTTTACTTCAGAAAACATAAAAAAAATATATCAAGATTCAATAAATGGATGATTTAAAAGTGCTTCTTAAAAAACAAATTGTTGAACAATTAAATCTTAAGGAAATTAAACCCGAAGATATTGGCGATGATCAACAATTGTTTGTTGAAGGTTTAGGCTTAGATTCAATAGATGTTCTCGAGTTAATAGTTTTACTTCAACAAGAATATGGAATTAAATTAGCGAATGCCGAGGAAGGTCCGAAAATTTTTCAATCAATTAACACAATTGCTGCTTTTATCGAGGCGAATAGGAAATAAAATAAATGAGTAGACCCGTTTATATTACTGGCCTGGGACTTATTTCAGCGATAGGAAACAATGTTTCGGAATCTTTACGTGCATTCGAACATCACGTGTCAGGTGTTGCCTCTGTTAAATATCTTCCAACACGATACAGTGATAAATTTCCGCTTGCTGAAGTAAAACTAAGCAATGAAGAACTCGCATTAAAAACAGGTCTCTCTCCTACTCTCAGCCGCACTATTTTGTTAAGTTTAATTGCAGCTAAAGAAGCCCTTGAACCTTTTCCAATAAAACAATTACAAGAATATAAGCTCGGTTTTATCTCTGCAAATACGGTTGGTGGAATGGATAAATCCGAAAATTTTTTCATCGATTATTTGCAAGATAATCAAAAGGGAAATCTACACGATATTATTAATCACGATTGTGGTAAGCCAACAGATTTCGTTGCAAAAGAACTAGGCTTAAAAGGATTTATAACAACCA
>JAYTSW010000045.1:0-2675 GCA_043745425.1 Sphingobacteriaceae bacterium
TACATATCTAAATCCATAGCTGGAGCTACAAATACCTTACTACGTGCTGATAAATAACAAGCTGCCACCATATTATCACATAACCCATTGGCAAATTTAGAAAGCGTATTAGCTGTAAGCGGTGCTATAAGCATCACATCAGCCCATTCGGCTAACTCCACGTGATTATTCCAATTATGATTGGAATCAAAAAAATCAATAATTACTTCGTGTTTACTAAGTACCGATAATGTTTTAGCTGTCACAAATTCGGTAGCACTTTGCGTCATAACCACTTTTACAATAGCGCCTTCTTTAATTAATAAACGAACCAAATGAGCACACTTATAGGCAGCAATGCCTCCTGTAATACCTACTAAAATATGTTTGTTACGTAACACGTCGATTAAAATATATGCACAAATTTACCATTTTTTTAGATACTTTTGTAGTATGCTTATTCGCCTTAATTACACCCGCCCGCAGCCAAAAGATATCCAAGAAATTGTAGATTGCCTTAAAAATGATGGTATTATTATTTATCCTACCGATACTGTTTATTCGATGGGTTGCGATATGACACGTCCTAAAGCCATCGAAAAATTATGCAAGCTCAAAGGTATTAAACCTGAAAAGGCTAATTTTTCCTTTGTTTGTAGCGATTTAAGTCATTTATCGCAATTTGCAAAACCAATATCAAATTCCATTTTTAGAGTCATGAAAAAGGCTTTACCTGGGCCGTATACTTTTATATTAGAGGCAAATCAAAATGTACCAAAACTATTAAAGCAAAATAAAAAAACGGTTGGAATTAGAGTTCCCAATAATGCTATCTGTTATCATATTGTGGAAGCTCTTGGTAATCCAATCATAACAACGAGTTTACATAATCCCAACGACGAAATTGTTGACTATTTTTCTGACCCAGAAACTATTTATCAGCAGTACGAAAAACAAGTTGATATTATTATTGATGGAGGTTTTGGGTCCATCCATCCTTCAACAGTATTGGATTGTTCAGGTGAAGAGATTGTTGTAGTAAGAGAAGGATTGGGTAGTTTGAATGTGTTGGAATAACCGTTTTATTGAATGTTTAAACCAAAAAAACCTCCATAGCAAATGCTATGGAGGTTTTTAATTTTATATTGGTAATTAAGCTAACTTAACGTTTACTGCGTTTAAGCCTTTTTTACCTTCTTGTACATCAAATACTACGTTATCGTTTTCACGAATTTCTTCTTGCAATCCTGTTGCGTGAACAAAAATTTCTGGTCCATTATCTTCTTTGATAAATCCGAAACCTTTTGCTTCATTGTAAAATTTTACTACTCCGTTTTTCATTTTGTTTGTTTTTTGTTGTTTGTTTTTTTATTTATTTGATTGTATTACTAAGAAAATGGGTGTTTTTTAACGACATCTATTTCCTTCTTAATGAGTTTATTAATTTCTTTTAGGTATTTAGTTTCTTCTCTGTCACACATGGAAATGGCGATGCCAGACTCCCCTGCTCTACCCGTACGACCAATACGATGTACATATGTTTCAGCTACTTCAGGTATTTCATAATTAATAACATGAGACAATTTATCAACATCAATACCACGAGATGCAATATCTGTAGCTACTAATATACGAATTGCTCTGTCTTTAAAGCCTTTTAATGCTCTTTCTCTTGCTCCTTGTGATTTATTACCATGGATTGCTTCTGCTTTTACGCCATCAGCATTCAAATCCTTAGCTACTTTATCTGCTCCACGCTTAGTTCTGGTAAATATTAAGGCATGATCAATGTTTTCTGATTTAATTAAGTGTTTTAATAAACCACGTTTCTTATTTCTGTCTACAAAATAAACGGATTGTTTAATAACGGATACAGTTGATGATACAGGAGTTACCGTAACACTTACGGGATTATGTAAAATACCGTTTGCTAATTTCATAATGCTTGGCGCCGCTGTTGCCGAAAAAAACAAGGTTTGGCGTTTAGCTGGAAGCTTAGCAATTACTTTTTTCATATCATGAATAAAACCCATATCTAACATGCGATCAGCTTCATCTAATACAAAATACTGTACATCATTTAATTTAACAAACCCTTGGTTCATTAAATCCAATAAGCGACCAGGAGTTGCAATTACTATTTCCACGCCTTTTTTAAGGGCATTAACTTGATGAACTTGTGATACACCACCAAAAATAACGGTATGTGCAAAACCTAAGTTAGCACCATATTCTTTAAAATTTTCTGAAATTTGAGTAGCTAATTCGCGGGTAGGTGCTAATATCAATGCCTTAATCGAACGACGTTGATTAGGGTTCTTATTAGCTTCTAATAATTGTAAAATTGGTAAAGCAAATGCGGCCGTTTTTCCTGTGCCTGTTTGAGCACAGCCAAAGATATCTTTTCCTAATAAAATGTGAGGTATTGCTTGTTGTTGTATAGGAGACGGTATTTTGTATCCTTTTTTATCAAGTGCTGTAAGCAGCGGATTGATAAGATTTAATTCTGTAAATGTCATTAACTAATATATAATTTATACTTTTTAGAAAAATGTAAATTAGATAGAGTTGCAAAGGGTGTTACAAACAAAATGTGATACAGTCTTCGTAAGAAGTGTACAAATATAAACAAATTATTAACAAGTTCCAATTTATTTTAAAAATAATTATAATTACTTCATTTTGAACCATTAACA
>JAYTSW010000046.1:0-2673 GCA_043745425.1 Sphingobacteriaceae bacterium
AAAAGAAACTATCTCAACAAGCCAATTACAAAAATATACTTCAACTGTAAACATTAGTATTATAACACAAGATACCACTGCTATTACTAACAACCCTTCCTTATTGTATTTTAAGCAACAGCAGGTTATTGGTAAAAAGTCGTTAGAATTACAACGTAACAAATTTTTACCCGGCTTTACTATTGGTTATTTGAATCAAGGCCCTGATAAAACGACATCCGGGTTTTTAAGACTACGAGCAGGTATAAATATTCCATTGTGGTTTTGGCAATACACGTGTGGAATAAAAGCAGCTAAAACAGGGCTATTAATTGCCGACCAAAAAGCAATTGCTCAAAAGCAATCGCTATCAATTGAAATGCAAAAAGCACAAGGCGATTATTTAAAGTACAACCAGTCCTTGAACTATTATGAAACCATAGGATTAAAGCAAGCAGATGATATCATCACTACTTCCAAACGTTTTTTTGAAGGGGGGCATGAGTTTGATTACATTACTTATCTAAGAAATATAAATGATGCTTATGTGATTAAATTAAAATATGTTGAGAGCTTAAAAAATTATAATCAATCAATTATCAATATCAATTATTTATCAGGGAACTTATGAAAAAATTAATTCAATACATATTTACATTGCTTTTAATAATAAGCAATCAATTTAGCTATGCTCATGGCGGCGAGGATCATGGAGACACTAAACAAAAAATGATAGTGCCTAAAAACTATTTTGTTTCAGTTTCTAATTCGGATAAATACGAATTGTTGTTAAAGTACAAACCTTTTGAAAAGGGAGAAGAAACAACTATGCAATTATTTGTAACTGATTTTAATACAAATAAAGGAGTAGATAAGGCTACAATTAAAATAACAAGTAATGATAGTAAAGATTTAAAATTTGTGATTAAACAAACCGATGTTGGTGTTTATGCTATTAGTACTTCTTTCCCTGAAAAGAAAGCCTATTCAATTAATGTATCAATTACCTCAACATTAGGTCCTGACTTGATGGTATTAGAAAATATTGAAGTTGGAAAAGAATTACCTAAAACAGATATTATTTTAGAAACAAAAAAATCTCTATTAGAGAATCCTTTGATATTATTTGGTGGTGGCTTTTTATTAGCGCTCATTATTGTATTTGTTTTAAATAAATTGAAAAGCAAAAAATTAAATGCTACTTTTTTAATTGTATTAACCTTATTTGGTACAACACCATTGCCAACCGGAAAACTGCAAGCGCATGGTGGCGAAGATCACGGAAATAATGGTAAAAAATCAGGGGGTAATTACGCATCGGCAATTGAAGTGCCTAAAGAAACACAGTTTTTATTTGATATTTATACACAGTATATAGAAGTTGGAGATTTTACAGAAAGCACAAAATTATTTGGCACAATCATTCCATCATCAGGTGGTCAAGCTATTGTATCCGTTCCTCAAAATGGTAAAGTAGTTTCATTAAGTGTAAATGTAGGTCAGGCGGTAAAGCAAGGGCAGATATTAGCAGTAATAGAACAAAATATTGATGCGGCATCACAAGTAAATTTATTGGCTGAGAAAAACAATATTGATGCGGAATTTGAAGCTTCTAAAAAAGAATACGAGCGCTTAAAAACTATACAGGATATTGCTTCTAAAAAAGAATTTTCCGAATCAGAAGCGCGTTATCAAAAAGCATCAGAAAATAAAAAACTATATGGTTCATCGGGTGGTAAAACAATTTTATTAAAATCGCCTATTGATGGTATTGTTGGCAATTTTACATTTAGTATCGGTTCAACTGTTAATGCTAATGAAACTATTTTTACCATTACTAATCTATCTAAGGTTTATGTTGAAGCACAAGTATTTGATAAAGATGCTGAAAAAGTAAATAAAGGGGTTAAATATACGGTTGAATGTACGAACGATAATCATAAAACAGCCGAAGTAAAATTATTAGCACTGGCTCAAAGCATCAATCCTACTAATCAATCACAGCGAGTGTTATTTGAATCGGAAAATTTAGGTGGGGAATTTAAAATTGGAGAGTTTGTAAATATTAGTGTTTTTGCCTCTCAATCAGAAAGACAAATAGCTGTGCCTAATAGTGCTATTAGCGAATTGAATGGCAAACCCATTGTTTTTGTAAAAGATGGGGCAGAACAATTTAGCATGAGTTATGTGTCATTAGGCGAAAACAATGGAACATATACAGTTATTAAAAAGGGGGTTGAAGAAGGAGAACGTGTTGTAACAAATGGAACCTATCAGTTAAAAATGATATACTTAAATCAATAAAATGGAAATTTTATTTGAGCAAATATGGTTTAAGAAAGGGTTTAATAATTATAAGCCGAATAGAGCTGTGATAGAAAACGTCTCTAAGCATATAAATAAATATACTATTCATATATACTTGGCATTAGATTGTGAAGACGTCCAATCCTTAATACCTAAGTTGTTTAAAGTTTTAAGTGAAGCATCATTTCAATCACATAAAATAGAATATGTAGAAAAACAAAATTTACCATATTACACCCTTAGAAAAGAAAAAATAACCAAAGTACCAACTATTATATTCTATAATAAAAAAAATATTGAAAAAGGAAGAATTACAGAATCAATTAGGATTATGCCTTCAGTAGAAGGAGAAGTTTTGCAAATAATTAATTATTAATCAACTAAAAA
>JAYTSW010000047.1:0-2664 GCA_043745425.1 Sphingobacteriaceae bacterium
CCCTTTAATAGGAGCATTAAAGGTAGCATATGTTAAATAAGCGGTAACATTGCTTGCACTGATATTTAAGGCAACGGATGCTATTGAACAGAATGTGAAAATGTACTTTTTCATTTAAAATATATTTTTTGAGTGTTCATTTAACCTTTTGGAGTATATACAAAGTTAAGCAATAAATATTTTTTTTCCTTTTTATATCTCTGAAATCAAAAAAATACTACTTTTGTCGTCTGGAGAAATGGCAGAGTGGTCTATTGCGGCAGTCTTGAAAACTGTTGAGGGTCATACCTCCGGGGGTTCGAATCCCTCCTTCTCCGCTTAATAAAAACAAAAAGCGCCTTTTCGGCGCTTTTTGTTTTTGGTCTGATTGTGAAAGAGTGAAAAATCATGAAAATAGTTCTTCACTCGCCAGTAATATTGAATTGGGATGATAAAGCTAAAGTTCGAATTGTTTAAGCGTTAACTTATATCGTGATCGATACCACTAACATTTACTGAGCGTAAATACAGAGCAGCGTTTCGATAAAAATCTGTCAGTTCATTGATTCTTTATTAATGGAATTGCGTTTTCTTCCAATTTATTTTTGTTTTCCATAGAAGTTAAAAATTAATCATTTATAATTAAACGAAATCATGCTACATAATTCTTCCGAAAATATACTTCATGAAATAAAACCTCAAATAAATGTGTGAATAATGCAACAATTGAATTGAATTATGAAAGTTCCTTTCAATGTTTGTTTTTAAATTTACAATCTTGTTACATAAAATGAAAAAAAAATGACGTTATGTGGGAGGTCGATATCTAGAAGTAATTCTGTATTACTATGTTTTTTATTACACATGAACAGCATATGATTCAATTACTTTAAATCCTATTTCAACATTATTACATCACGTATGCGTTTAAACATTCTACATTTAATAAGTACCAACTAAATTTAAAAATTAATATTATGAAAAAAATAATTTTCCTTTTCCCGTTCTTAGCCGTCATAGCTTGCAACGATTCAAAAAAAACAACTGAAGATTCTAAACAATCTATGCTCGATTCTATTAACGCTGTTAATTACACCAACGAGGTTCGACAAAGAACCATTGATTCGATGAATACTATTAGTAGTAGTTCAGCTACACCGCTTGAAGACAATATGCCAAATAATGATGTGGCTGTAACCCATCCTAAGAAGCACGCTGGCAGCCAAACTCAGCAGACCAATACTAACGCCTCCGGAAATGGAAATACTTCATCTCCAACTACCGGAAATAATTCTACAACTTCTACCACTAAAAAGAAGGGGATGAGCAATACAACAAAAGGCGCGCTAATTGGTGCAGGCGCTGGTGCTGTGACTGGTGCCATAACCGGAGCCGCAACTAGCAAAGACAAAGCCAAAGGTGGAATTATTGGAGGGATAATTGGAGGCGCTGTTGGTTCAGGAGTTGGTTATGGTATAGGGGCCAACAAAGATAAAAAAGCTGCAAAAAAAGATACTATTAAGTAATCTTCGGTAAGTCATTACTTTTTTCGTTAAAAGGAAAATGGAAAGTCTGCCGTAGGCATATTAAATGAATAGCTACCTTGATAGAGAAACTAATAAGGCAAAAGTCTATATTAATTCCGGCCCGACTGATACCAGTGTACAAATACGGGTTAAATTCGAATAGGATCAGGCTTAATTTCTCTTTTTAATTCCTATATTCATCCTGTAAAAAAATCTAAATGCTCAACAGTAGATTACAGGAAAATGACGTTTTACGATACACCGTAAGCTTCGAGCCTATTGTTGGAACTTCCGAAAAAATGGCTGTAATAACCATTTTGGATGAAGGTCTCAAGAAAATTCAGCGCGTAAAATTGAAGGTTTTAAATGCGGATGAACTTTATACACGTATTGACAATAAAACTGATTTTAATTTAAGTGAAGTTTATATTAATCACTTTTCGTTAAGTGAATATCGCAAGTTGCGCGGATTAAAAGAACATGATCTTGTTCTCATTAAAAATTTTAATGCAGACAATGTATTTTTTGATTGCGAACAAAAAACCGATTTTTCATACGCACAATTTGAAGGCTCTTCTGTTTTATTTAATCAAAGTGTTTTCGGTAATGGTTTTGTGGATTTCAATTATGCTGATTTTGGTCACGCCGCTGTAGGTTTCGAAAAAACTCGTTTTAGTAATGGGACAAAAAATTTCCAATCGGTGAAGTTTGGTGATGGCGATATTTCATTTAACGGTGCTAATTTTGGGAATGGTGATTTAATTTTTGCCGACGCTTCATTCAGCAATGGAAATGTTGATTTTAAGAATACTGTTTTCGGAGATGGCATTGTCGATTTTAAGTTTGCAAAATTCAGAGAAGGAAATATTTCGTTTGAACGGGCACGTTTCGGGAAAGGTAAAAAAGATTTTAAAAATGTTGAATTTGGCGGCGGACGAATTGATTTACGTCGCGTTGAATTTAACGATGGCGATATTTCGTTTGAAGGTGCCGAGTTTGGTAATGGAAAAGTGAATTTCCGAGGCTCTCAATTCGGTAACGGACATAAAATATTTGATTTAGCTGATTTCACTCAGAGTGAAGTCAATTTTGATAATGTTGATTTTGGAAGCGGCAGTATAAGTTTTAATCAGGCGAGTGCAAATCAGATTTCATTTAA
>JAYTSW010000048.1:0-2641 GCA_043745425.1 Sphingobacteriaceae bacterium
GAGGCTCTTGAAATTGCTGAAGTGAATCAAGTAGGGAATGAACAAAACTTAGTTTACTTATACGAGATGACCGGGTATGATGTTGCTGGCAGATTAAACGATTACAAAACGGCATTGGTTTATTTTTTGAAATCGTATAATATGGCGACGGAAAATAAATTAAACGCTACCAATAGTGTAAAACCAATTGCAGAAATGTATTTGAAGCTCGGCGATTATAAAAACTCATCACGATACTATAAAATTTATAATGATTTGCTAGAGCTAAACCAGAAGAAAAGATTTAAAGAAATACTAAAAGCTGATGAAGTTATAAAGCAGGAATTAGAAAAGGAAAAATTAATTGCTCTAGCCTCAGAAAAAGAAATAACAAGTATAACATTGCAAAAGCAAAATGCATACCGAAATATGTATATAGCCTTTGTATTGGTCCTAATAGTTTTCATATTTTTTATGTATCGTAACAGTCACCTTAAAGAAAAGTTGAATCAGAATTTAGAGAGTCAGGTAAAACAGAGAACCTACGATTTGGAAAACCTGACAAATAAATTATTGCATTCTGAAAAGCGTCTTACCGACGCAAATAAAGAGCTAGAATCATTTATCTATCGCACCTCGCACGATTTAAAAGGACCATTGGCTTCATCTAAGGGTTTGGTGAGTCTAGCGCTTAATTCAGATAAACCGGATGAGGTTTGGGATTATGTACGTATGATTGGTAAATCAATTAATAAATTGGATTGGATTTTAGTAACCCTGTATGAAGTATCGGTTATCCGAAAGGGCATGGTGTCTTTAAAGGATTTTGATATTGAGGTACTGCTAAATACTTTGCATCAGAACCTGAGTGACTATGTAAATTATAACAAAATAAAATTTACGATTGAGAATAAGTTAGATGGACCTTTTGTTTCAGATGAACTATTAACCCAAACTATTTTACGTAACCTACTTGAAAATACAGTAAAGTATAGTCGGCTTGGGATTCCGAATCCTTATGTAAATATTATTTTAACTGATGAAGAAAACTACAATGTAATTACAATCGAAGATAATGGAATAGGCATAAAGCCCGAATTCAAAGATAAAATATTTGATCCTTTTGTGCGTGCTAATGATAGTACTACCGGTTCCGGATTAGGTTTATACATTGTAAAAAACGCTATTGATAAATTAGACGGAAGAATCGAATTAGTAAAATCAGAACCACACGTAGGTACTGTTTTTAAATTATATTTCCCCAAGCAGGCGATAATTTGATTACTAGGCGGCTTCGACAGACTCAGTCACAAGTGTTTTTATCGTTCGTTCATGGTTCATTCTTAGCTTGACGAATAATCACCATGATTCACGTAAATTGTGAGTTCTTTTCGAAGCTGTAAGTCATGGTGAGTTTGTTGAACCATGTGAAGTATTAATAAACAAATAGAACTGAGCTTGACGAATTGCGAATATGAAAATTACTTAAAATCGGCGGGCTTTTTCACCTGCGGGTTCTTTGGTAAATTTTTTACAATTACTTTTTGAAACGATTCTTTTTGAGTAGCATATTCTTTTTGCAAATCCGTTATCGATTCCAAGTGTGTTGCGTTTGGTTTTGATTCCATTCCACAAAAGTTACTGTATAGTTTAGAAACTTTTTCACGCAGACGTTCTTCATCAGCAAAAATGGATGTTTTTTTAGTCGCCATGAATTCAGCTTTTACTTTTTGTAAATCATCAAAAAATAATTGCGCGTTTTTATTTTTCTTAAATGCAACGGTATCTTCTTTCAAACTTTTTTGGTAAAACGAGATACTATCGATAGTGTTATTCACATTATTGTAAAGCGTTTGTACTTCCATCGCTTTTTCATAAACCAATTTGCGATCTTCTAATGTTAAATCTTTGTTAGAATCATCGTGCACACATTTAACAGTACCAGTATAGTCTTTGTCTTTCACTTTCACTTTTATAGTATAAGTGCCAGGTAAAACCATTGGCGCTGAGAAGCCCGCGCCGTCAAACTTTGTGCTTCCTGCTGCAACTTTTGGTGGCGTGCCTCTTAAATTCCAAAATACTTTATTTACACCTTTCCTTACTGTACCTGGGATAGTTTGTAATAATGTTCCTTTTTCATCGTACACTTCAACTGTAATTTTTCCGCTGGCTAAACGTTGCTTTAAGTAATAATTTATTGTTGGAATTTCGGAAGGATTTCCCGCACTCCAACCACCTGACGTTTCAGGACCGCCCCAACCGTATTTCCCGTTGTTTAATGTTATGTCAGGCGTTTGAAATAAATAAAACTCCTGATCCCAAATATCTTTTGTTAAGTTACGCATAGGGCGGATGTCGTCTAAAATATAAATACCGCGTCCGTGTGTAGCTACAATTAAATCGTTTGTTTTCGGATTAATTTGTAAATCGCGAACCAATGCATATTCAGGAATATTATTTTTCATTCGGAACCAATTTTCACCACCATCTAAGGACGCAAATAATCCCATCTCAGTTCCTAAGAATAATAAATTTTTGTTTACTAAGTCTTCTTTAATTTTGTGAGCGTAACCTGTAAATTCAGGGCTATTAATTTTTTTCCAGGTTTTCCCCATGTCAGTACTTTTCCCTAAATAAGTTTTATGATCGCCGTACATGTGAT
>JAYTSW010000049.1:0-2633 GCA_043745425.1 Sphingobacteriaceae bacterium
CCATTTTTTTAGCAGATGTTGCTAAAGAAGTGACTTTAGTTCACAGAAGTGAATCGTTCAGAGGGGCACCTGACAGCGTAAATAAAGTAATGAATTTAGCCAAAGAAGGAAAAATTAAATTGCTTCTAAACTCTAATTTATCCTCTGTAAGTGGCAACGGTCATCTCGAAAAAGTTGATATTCTGAACACAAAAACTAAAGAAATTACATCTATAAAAACTGATTATTTAATTCCTTTATTCGGTTTATCACCTAAGTTAGGGCCCATAGAACATTGGGGATTAAACATTGATAAAAACGCCATTGAAGTGAATACCGAAGATTATTCCACCAATGTGGAAGGTGTATATGCTATTGGCGATATAAATACTTATAAAAATAAACTGAAGCTCATTTTGTGTGGTTTTCATGAAGCGGCCTTAATGAGCCATAGTGCCTATAAATACATTAATCCGGGTGTAAAATACACCATGAAATACACCACCGTTAACGGGGTTAATTCGTTTTAAGCTTTTTTAGCCGGGGACTTCCACGCAGTATAATTTTTCATTCTGTAATTCTGTTTCCGTCTTTGCGGGATTTTAGTACTTTTGGTAAAATTCTTCCGTGGCCAAAAACAAAAAATACATCGCCCTCACCTGGCTGCTTCTCTGGCTTCCTTTTCTAAGTATATTTTTATTGCTGTCGCTTGTAGCTTACGAGGTTTTGGGTGATTTACCAAGTGTTGAAGAATTACAAAACCCAAAGAGCAATCTGGCGACCGTTATATATAGTGCCGATGCAAAAGTATTAGGAAAATATTATAACGAAAACCGTGTTAATGTTACGTTTAAAGATTTAGATAAAGATTTAACTACTGCGCTTGTGGCAACAGAAGATGCCCGTTTTTACGAGCACAGCGGTGTGGATATTAAAGCCTTATTTCGTGCAGTATCTGGTGTGGTTACAGGCGGATCTAAAGGTGGTGGAAGCACGATCACCCAACAGTTGGCTAAGATGATGTTTCCAAGAGAGAAACTTAGTAAACTTCAATTAGCCACACGCAAAATGAAAGAATGGGTTATCGCAACCCGTCTCGAAAAAAATTATACTAAAGAAGAAATCATGGCGATGTATCTCAACAAATTCGATTTTTTGAATTTGGCGGTTGGTATAAAATCAGCATCAAAAATTTATTTTAATGTTGGCTCGGATAGCTTACGCATTGAGCAAGCCGCAATGTTAGTGGGCATGGCAAAAAATCCTTCCTTATATAATCCGATACGTTTTCCTGAAAAAACAAAACAACGTCGCAATGTTGTATTGAGTCAAATGTTGAAATACGGTTACATTAACCAAACTCAATTTGATAGTTTAAAAGTAAAGCCTTTAGGATTAAATTTTCATCCTGAAGATCACAACGATGGTTTAGCGCCCTATTTCAGAGAGTATTTGCGTGAGAATTTTTTAAAAACCTGGTGTGAAAAACATATTAATCCTGAAACAAATAAACCCTATAACATTTACAAGGATGGTTTACGTATTTACACAACCATCGATTCTCGCATGCAACAATATGCTGAAGAAGCTGTGAACGAACACATGTATGAACTACAAAAAGCATTTAATAAAGATTGCAAACAAAAACGTAATGCGCCATTTGCATGGAATGTTAATCAAAAAGAGATAGATAACATCATGAACTCTGCAATGAAACGCAGCGATCGTTACCGCGAATTAAAACAACAAGGCTTATCGCCTCAACAAATCGAAAAAATATTTAAAACACCAACAGCAATGACGGTGTATAGTATCAGAGGAGAAATTGACACTATTCTCTCTCCGATGGACAGCATACGTTATTACAAAAGTTTTTTACAAACTGGATTTACAGCTATAGAACCGCAAACCGGTTATGTAAAAGCATGGGTGGGCGGAATAAATCATAAGCATTTTAAATATGATCACGTAAAAGTGGGGCGCCGACAAGTGGGCTCAACATTTAAAACATTTGTTTACGCAATGGCAATACAAGAAGGTTATTCGCCATGTTATCAATTACCATGTGTAAGAACTTGTGTAACTGATGGTGTTGGAAAAGAATGGTGTCCCGATAATTCAGGAGGTGATGAAAAGTTTGAAAATAAAATGATCACCTTAAAACTTGCCTTAGCAATGTCGATTAACTGGGTGAGTGCAGAATTGATAAAACGTTTTGGTCCGAATGCCGTTGTAAATTTAGCAAGGCGAATGGGCATCACTTCTCCGCTCGAAGCAGTACCTGCCATTTGTTTAGGCACACCTGATATTTCAGTGTATGAAATGGTAGCAGCCAATGCAACTTATGCCAATAAAGGAACTTATGTTCAACCCACATTTATAACTCGCATTGAAGATAAAAATGGAAAAGTTTTAGAAGAATTTATCTCCAATACTGATGAGGTTTTTAGTGAAGAAAAAGCGTATGTAATGATTCAATTAATGCGTGGTGTTTGCGATTATGGAACTGGAACACGTTTGCGTTTTAAACATAATTTACGCAACCAAATTGCAGGTAAAACCGGCACTACTCAAAATAATTCTGATGGTTGGTTTATTGGTTTAACCCCTGAATTAGCTGCAGGCTGTTGGGTTGGAGGTGAAGACCGAAGCGT
>JAYTSW010000050.1:0-9722 GCA_043745425.1 Sphingobacteriaceae bacterium
AAAGATTTTAACGACAATGAATTTAATTTAAACAGAAATAATATCAATAATTTAACCCAACTTTGTCAAACCGTGTACGATTTATAGGGGGCTAGAACAGCTTTTGTCTGTCCAATGATGATATGTAGGTTTTCTCTGTCGTCATAGCATGACCGCTAACTCCTATATAAGCCCAACTTTTACGTCCTTAGGGTGCAGATTTTGCAAGCTTGGCGCAACTCGATGACGTTTATCGTTAAAGCTAATTTAAACATTTTTTATTTCGTTATCCCCTCCAAACTAAACATAAAAGCATAGTTAAGAGCAACGTCTTTTAAATAATCAAAACGTCCGCTAGCACCGCCGTGGCCAAATTCCATATTGGTATGAAGTAATAAAATATTTTTATCTGTTTTCATGTCACGTAATTTCGCTACCCATTTTGCAGGTTCAAAATATTGTACCTGGCTATCATGCAAACCGGTTGTTACTAATAAATTCGGATAATTTTTCTTTTCTACATTTTCATAAGGACTATAACTTTTCATATAAAAATAAGCCTCCTTGTTTTTTGGATTTCCCCATTCATCAAATTCATTTGTTGTTAAAGGAATACTTTCGTCTAACATAGTATTAACTACATCAACAAAAGGAACGTGCGCTAATACACCGCGCCATAAATCAGGAGCCATGTTTGCTATTGCACCCATTAATAAACCACCGGCACTTCCGCCTTCAGCGTATAAATGTTTGTTGCTTGTATATTTTTCTTTTATTAAAAACTCACCACAATTAATAAAATCAGTAAACGTATTTTTCTTTTTCATCATCTTACCGTCTTCATACCAATGCCGACCCATTTCTTGTCCACCACGAATATGAGCTATAGCATAACCAAAACCACGATTTAATAAACTTAAACGCGCACTGCTAAAACTAGGGTCAATGGTATTTCCATAACTGCCGTAAGCATATAATAAGAACGGCGCATTACCATCTTTTTTAAATCCTTTTTTATAAACTAAAGAGATAGGAATTTTTGTTCCGTCAGTTGCTGTTGCATACAAGCGTTCAGTAACATAATCAGAGGCATTGTAACCACCTAAAACTTCCTGCTGCTTCATTAATTTTCTTTCCTTCGATATAAGATTGTAATCATAAGTAGAGCTCGGTGTTGTTAATGAAGTATAACCATAACGCAAAGTTGTACTGTTGTATTCAGGATTACCTGAAGCAAAAGCATCATATGCTGCTTCTCCAAAATCAATATAATATTCGCTGTTATTGTTTAAGTTTCTCACTCTCATTTTAACCAGACCATCTTTTCTTTCTTCAAGTACCAAATAGTCTTTAAATTCAGTAATACCTTCCAATAAAACATCTTTACGGTGTGCTATCATTTCTTTCCAATTTGCTTCTCCTGTTTTATCAAACGGACATTCCATTAATTTAAAATTAAGAGCATCTTTATTGGTGCGGATTAAAAATTTATCCCCTAAAGTCGCTACACCATACAACACATCTTTCATTCGTGGTTGGAATACTTTGAACTCATCATTCGGTTTGGCGGCATCAATAAAACGAACCTCTGACGACATAGTAGCAGATGAATTAATAAAAATGAATTTATTATTCTTGCTTTTGCCAACACCAATGTAATTACTCTTGTCTTTTTCATCATAAACTGTAACATCAGTTGCTGCATCAGTGCCTAAAACGTGACGCATAATTTTTTCTGACAATAGTGTTACTTTGTTTTTAGAAGTGTAGAAAAAAGTTTTGTTATCATTCGCCCAACAAGCGTAACCTTCTGTGTTTTTAATTATATCTTTTAAAATTTCGCCGGTTTCTAAATTTTTTACATGAATTTCATATTGACGACGACTCACTTCATCAACACCATAAGCTAATAGTTTATTATCTTCACTAATAGAAAATCCGGTAGCAGAATAATAAGCGTGACCTTCTGCCATTTTATCTATATCCAATAAAATTTCTTCTTTTGCATCCAAATTTCCTTTTTTACGGCAGTATTTATAATATTGTTTACCGTCTTCGTTACGGGTATAATAAAAATAACCGTTTTTAAATACGGGAACGCTTTCATCTTTTTCCTTAATGCGCCCTTTCATCTCGGTAAATAAATCTTCTTGCAATTTTTTAGTCGGACTCATTACTTCATTTAAATAAGTATTCTCAGCTTTCAAATAATCAACCGCCTTTGTACTATCCGGTCCTTTTCCGAAATAATCATACATCCAGTAGTAAGGGTCGTTCACTTTATCGTTATGAATATCTCGTATGTGTTCTTTCTTATCCGCAACTGGAGGCGTTGCATTTTTAAATTGTGAGTTCATGTTTACCGTACTAAGGGTTAGAATTGATAATGCGATTACTTTTTTCATAAAAATATTTTACTTTTTGAAATTACTGCCTCTTGGCTTAAAATTTGGTTTACCTTTTCCTTTTCCACCACCACCGAAAGATTTTTTCTTGTCTTGATTTTTATTTGCTTCAGGATTGTATTCTGGTCCTTTACCTAATGCTTCTGGTATTGGCATTTTTGTAACTTCAATTCCCATTAAGGATTCTATTCTGAAGAATTTCATTTGGTCGCGCTGATTTACAAACGTAATAGCAACTCCCGCTTTTGAAGCTCGTGCTGTTCGTCCAATACGGTGAATGTAATCTTCCGGATCGGGTGGAGCGTCGTAATTCACAACTAAACTAATTCCATCCACATCAATTCCTCTCGATAAAATATCTGTACCAATTAAAATACGAAGTTTTCTATTTTTAAAATCACGCATAATTTCTTCGCGCTCGCTTTGTTCTAAATCGCTATGAAACGCTTTTAAAGAAGGCTCCATTTTTTTAATGCTCTTCTCTAATAATTTTACATTGTCTTTTGTGCTCGAGAAAATAATAACTGAAGTATAATCAGTATTTTTTAAAATCTCTTTTAATATTTCTTCTTTCTGACCATCAAACACAACATAGGCTTGCTGAACAATTCCTGCCGCCGGTTTACTAATAGCAATATTGATTTGTAGTGGCTCATTTAAAATCGCCCCAGCAAGTTGTCTGATTTTAGGAGGCATCGTTGCGGAAAATAAAATAGTTTGACGTTTTTTAGGAAGGTAATTGATAATCGTTCTGATATCATCAAAAAATCCCATGTCTAACATTCTATCCGCTTCATCTAAAACCAAATGTTGTAAATGATCAAAATTAACCTGACCCATTTGTAATAATGAAATTAATCGTCCTGGTGTTGCACAAACAATATCAACGCCTTCTTTTAAAGCCTGACGTTGTTTCTCGAAGGTAATTCCATCATTTCCACCATAAACTGCAATAGAACCAACAGCACAAAAATAACCCATGCCATCAATCTGCTGATCGATTTGTAAAACCAATTCGCGAGTTGGAGCAATGATTAAAGTGTTTAAGTGGCGTGTTTTTGCTTTAAGAATATGATCGATTATAGGAAGTAAATACGCTGCAGTTTTACCGGTACCGGTTTGTGCGCAGGCAATCAAATCTTTATTATCTAAAATAACAGGAATAGCTTGTTCTTGTATTGGCGTGGGTTGTTTGTATCCCATGCTATATAGCCCTTCCATTAAGGAAGCATCAAATTTAAAATCGTCGAAGGTCATTTATGGTTTCTAGTTTCTGGGTTTGGTTGATTATTGAAATATTTTTTTTCTTTGTTAAAGTTTAAAAAGCTGAATTCTTGTTCCAATTGTTGGCATTTCTGAAGATACGCTTTTTTAAATTGGGAGTGTTTTTCTGTGTTTTCATGTATAGGACGGTGAGAGGTGGCTTTTATAAGTTCAGTTATTTGTACATTCAGATTTTTTGTTGCTGTATTAAAATAAGTATCTGTGAATTTTCCCCAAACATAATTTATAGCTTGTTCATTCGGATGCGCCATATCTTCTTTATAGAAACGGTAATCACGTAAATCATCGTTCACTAATTCGTATGCGGGAAAATAATTTAATAAAGTACTTTTCGGATTTGAAGTTGCCGATACCATTTGATGCACCGACTGAATGAGAATAGCTTTACTTAAATTATTATAAATGATACCATCGCGAAGATATTTTACTGGCGAAATGGTAAAAATAATTTTTAGTTCTGGATTAAAATCACGTAGGTCGTTAATAAGGTGACTATATTCGGAAACAATATCGTCAACTCTCAATAAATCTTTAAGAAAATCTTGTTGTGGCAATTTGTGGCAATTCGCTACTATTTGCATGTCTTTTATATAGCGAAATACATAAGCGCTTCCAAAAGTGATGATGAGAAATTTGGCTTCTTTTAAAAATTGATGAGCTTGTTTTCTTGCGGTTAATACTTCAGTTCTTAATTCCTCTATAGTGTTTTTCGAGAAACTTCCATGGTGATCAAATGAAAAATTAGGGCCATTGTTATCCCCGATTTTTATATTCTCATCATTTTTAATGTAGGAATGAAGTGCGACTGCAATACTTGACGGATTAAACAAAATCCCATTTGGATTTACTAAACAATTGAATTTATTCTCTACTAGTTTTTCGCCTATACTTTCTGCAAAGCACGAGCCCATCAATACAATTTTATCTGTATGCGATATCTTAACAAGAGATGGGGCAGGAATATAGTTTAAATGCAACTCCATTATTTTGTACTAATGAGTTTAAATTTATTTTCAAGAAACACTTTTGCATCGTTATAATCATTTGCTAATTCACCGTCGAGGATTGCATCTTTCAGCGCATTTTTTAAAATACCAATTTCTCTTCCCGGCGTGAGATTAAATAACTTCATAATCTCTTCTCCATCAATTGGCGGCTGCCAGTTGCGAACTTTATCTTTCGCTTCAATCTCCACTAATTTCGTTCTAACAATTTCAAAATTCTGTAAATAGCGTTTTACTTTGTTTGGATTTTTAGTTGTGATGACAGCTTCACATAAAGCCATTAAATCATCAACGTCATCACCTGCTTCAAATAAAACACGACGTACTGCGCTATCGCTAACTTCTGTTTTTGCTAATACAATTGGACGTAAATGAAGAAGCACTAATTTTTGTACATACTTCATTTTTTCATTCAATGGTAATTTTAAGTTGGCGAAAATTTTTGGCACCATTCGTGCGCCTTTGTCTTCGTGACCATGAAATGTAAAGCCGTGTCCTTCTTCAAAACGTTTTGTGGCGGGTTTAGCAATATCGTGAAGAATTGCCGCCCATCGTAACCACAAATTATCACTCTTCGCTGCAACATTATCTAAAACTTCTAAAGTGTGGTAAAAATTATCTTTGTGTGATTGTCCGTTAACCGTATCAACGCCTTGTAATTTTACCATCTCCGGAAAAAACAAATGCAATAATCCAGTATCAAATAATAATTTAAAACCAAGTGAGGGCTTTTTTGCAAGAATTATTTTATTTAATTCGTCAGTGATTCGTTCTCTCGAAACAATTTCTAAACGGTTTTTGTTTTCAATAATGGCATCAAACGATTTTTTTTCAATTTCAAAACCCAATTGTGTTGAGAAACGAATAGCGCGCATCATTCGTAATGGGTCATCACTATAGGTAATACCAGGTTCTAAAGGCGTGCGTAATGTTTTAGCTTCAATATCTTTTAACCCACCAAATGGATCGAGTAATTTTCCATAATTATTTTTGGAAATCCCAATGGCTAAAGCGTTAATGGTAAAATCACGACGGTTTTGATCGTCTTCCAATGTTCCGTCTTCAACAATTGGTTTTCGCGAGTCGCGATTGTAAGATTCTTTACGTGCACCAACAAATTCGATTTCTAAATCGCCAAATTTTATTTGTGCAGTACCAAAATTTTTAAAAACAGAAAGATGAGATTCTTTTCCTAATTTCTTGTGTAATGCTTCTGCTAAATTAATTCCTTTCCCTATTGTAACTACATCAATATCTTTTGTAGTACGCTGCATTATGGTATCACGAACAAAACCACCAATAACGTATGCATCCGTGTTTAATTCATCTGAACATTCACGTATTAATTTAAAAATATTTTGATTTAAGAAGGAATACATTTTGATATATCTACGAATGCTAATCCGTACGAATTTACGAATCGAACCGCAGAGGGTTTGGTTTAAGTAGTGTGTTTAAGTGTAGATTCGTACATTCGTATAAGTTAGTATTCGTAGATTATAGTAGGTATTGAAATTTTTGTTTGAGGAAACGGTTATTAAATCCGTGTTTCTTCTGATCTCTTCCCATGTTTGATGAGAACACAAAACTTATTTCGTGAGAGTTTTGGTTGTATTTTCGCAGCGGAGAAGTAATAATATCATAACTATAAGCAATCTGCACTTTATTTTTTAGCGTAACGCCTAAATGTAAAGCAATAGCATCTTTAGCACGAAAACTTATTCCTGTAAGTAATACTTTTTGAATATGTAAACGCAATGTGTAATCGAAATAAATAGGAACGCCACTGGTGTAAAGAGCCATAACTGAATTTTCGAAAGTGTAATTTTCATTTTCAGCATAATTGTAAGCGGCTCCTATTGAGTACGAAGGTTCGTTTTTGTATTTTCCTTTATGAATTGGATCGCCCTGATAATAAACAAACTCTTTACCAATAATATTATTTATACCGGCTCCTAAATAAAAGCGATCGTTAATCAATACCAAACCCACACTGCCATCTGTTCCTTTAATACTCGAGGTAGAAGTTAAATCAATACTTGCGTCGACCGAATTATGCAATGTAACTTTAGAGCCATTAAAACTTTGATTCATGTAAATGCCCTGCACACCAAAAGATAATTCAATATCATCCAGTTTAATATGGTATGCAAATGTTCCACCAGCGTAAGTTGTTTTAAACGGACCAATCTCGTCGTTAAAAGCAAATCCACCCAAACCAACTTTTCCATTTGCTAAGCGAAGGTTTAAAGACGCTGCATAGGTTTTTGGTGCGCCAGACAAACCATCCCATTGATTACGGTAAAACATTCTGAAATCGATAAAACGTTTTGTGCCGCAAAATGCAGGATTGTACATGTACATATTACTTCGGTACTGCGTAAACCACGGATACATTTGTGCAAAGGCAGTGCCAAATGATAAAAAAATGATAGCTATGAAAAGTAATTTCTTCAAGAAAAATGTGCTTACTAATTTACGAAAAAATGCGCTTATTTAGTGTATATCCATTCTAGAAAAAAGAGGTCTTTATACGAGATTTCACTGGGGTTTTCGTAGTTTTTGCCTGTTTTTAAAGTAAAAAGACCCGAAATCGGAAAATCGTCTTCTGTTTCGGTTTCGCCATTGGTTTTTGGTTTAATAAAATAGGTTTCATTATTGTGGGTTGCTTTGTAAACAATAACATCATCTTTTAATAAAAGTTTATCAACTAAACTTACTTTAACAGGCTCTTTTAAAACTGAAGTGCTTGCATTAAGTGGATACAACTCAATTATTTTATTTAAAAACGTAGTGAGTTTATATTCGAAAACACCTTCACCTCGGATTTTAATTGGAATGAACCAAAGAAATTTAAAATCTTCATCATTATTTTTTGTAATATATAAGGGCAGCTCCGGTTTTATATTAAAATACTTTTGACGGAATATTTGGAAGCGACTGGCACGCAAAATAACAATAAACAGTAATAAGCCATCAGTAATCACACTATGATAAAAATAACTTAAAGCGCGTTCGGGTGAAAATACAATCATATTATAAATAAGAGTGAAAATGAGGGTAGCTAAATACCAAAACAATAACCGGTAAAAAATGGTACCAGAGAAAGTGATTTTTGCGTAATCAAAATTATCAGAATAATTATTGGCGTTATTGAGCATTTGCGCCCAGAAATTAATGCCAATTAAATAAACAAAAATAGAGAATACCTGAGTAAACGGACCTAAAAATTCATTCATCAAAAAGAAATCAAACAGTCCGTGCGAAGCAGCAGATACTGCAAAAGCAATTAAAGTATTTGTTAACTGATTTCCTTTATTAAATAATTTTAATCGGTAAAAACCATAAACAATAAGAGTGGTGTTAATAATATGAATGAGCGCTGAATAAAATGCACGTGTTGTAATAATTTGCATGCCGTATTCATTAAAATATTTAAAATTTTCTACAATAGAAAAACCTAGCGCAACTAATCCGGCATAAACTAAATAATCGATAGGTTCTTTAATATAATTTCTGAGTAATCTAAAAGCAACAATTACACCAACAATTTTGCTGAGTTCTTCATTGGCACCAATAATAATAATTGAATAAAATAAATCATTGGTAACATCACCTGTCATGTGTAAGCCTGTTAAATCTACAAGATGATAAATACTTAAGCTGATAGATGGTGTTCCGCAACCAATAACAAGTGCCACTAATAAATGCGTTATTTTTTCAGGTTCAAATACATCTATTTTTCGGAAATAATCAAGCCACATGCTGATGCTTAAAATAGCAGCGAGCCCTGAGAAGGCTAGATAGATGTAGAAAAAGAAATTGTACATTAAATCAAAGATAATGTAAAACAGAAAACCCGCCTATCATCGTGAGCTTGACGAACGGCGGGTTTTAATTTGTGAATGAGTTTTGTAATTATTCAGCAACTACTTCAAAACTGATACTAGCATTAACATCTTTAAACAAACGAACTTTAGCAGTATAAGTGCCTAAAGCTTTAATAGACTCTTCGCTTATTTCAATGTTTTTACGTTCTACAGGGTAACCAGCTTTGTTTAAAGCTTCTGCTACTTGAATAGTTGTAACTGAACCGAAAATCTTTCCGTTCTCGCCGGCTTTAGCACCAATTTTAATAACAACAGCTGCTAATTTCTCAGCGTGAGCTACTGCTTCTTTACGCAATTTCTCTTGTTTAAAAGAGCGTTGCTTCATAATTTCTGCATGCATTTTTTTAGCGCCTTCTGTTGCTAAAACTGCTGCACCGCGTGGGATTAAAAAATTACGACCGTAACCTGGACGAACTTTTACCAGGTCATCTGCGAACCCTAATCCTTTAATATCTGTTTTTAAAATAACTTCCATTGTAATTTTTATTAAATATTATTTATTTCATTAAATCGGCTACATACGGCATTAAAGCAATATGACGAGCACGTTTTACGGCTTGCGCCACTTTGCGTTGGTATTTCAATGATGTACCGGTTAAACGACGTGGTAACAATTTACCTTGCTCGTTAACGAACTTCAATAAAAAATCAGGGTCTTTGAAGTCGATGTATTTGATACCACTCTTTTTAAAGCGGCAGTATTTTTTTCTTTTTACATCCGCCGTTGGTGGATTTAAAAAACGTATTTCTTTATTATTTGCCATTTTCTGTGTCTTTAATAATTAAACAATTAAGCGTTAGCCGATTCTTTCTTTTTAGTTTTTGCTTCGGCTACTTTACCACGACGTTTTTCGCTATACGCCATTGCATGTTTATCTAAAGCCACTGTTAAAAAACGTAACACACGCTCATCGCGTTTGTAAGCAACTTCTAATTCATTAATAAAAGTTTCAGATGTTCCACTGAATTCCATTAAATGATAGAAACCGGTTGTTTTCTTTTGAATAGGGTAAGCTAACTTGCGTAAGCCCCAGTTTTCCTCGTTAATAACCTTAGCTCCCAAATCGGTGAGGGTTTTTTTAAATTTTTTTGCGGCCTCCTTTGCCTGATCATCAGACAAAACGGGAGTTAAAATGAAGACCGTCTCATAGCGTTTTTCC
>JAYTSW010000051.1:0-9704 GCA_043745425.1 Sphingobacteriaceae bacterium
TCAGGTGAAAGAGTAGTGAAAGTTGAATTATATTTTTGTCCGCTGTTTGAAATGATACTTGTTTTTGAAATTTTTACGTTGGGAGAACTTAGTATAGAATAATTATCTCCAAAGATTTTATTTAGATTTAAATTATAATCCGGGAAGTTATAAGCATCCTGAAATTCGCCGTTACTTAAAAACCAATATAGTTGATACAAGTGAACATTCATTACATAATCATCAACAACATTATCGCTGCGCATAGGTAATTCGCTCAAGGCAATAAGGGTGAGTTTATGATCAGAAGGATTTTTCGAAAAATTTCCTACTTGTTTTTGAATCCCGCTGAATGCAGATGCGTAGGCAATAATGCTTGTCTCAGCACTTTTTTTAATATCATCTTCTGTGAAACCCGATAAATCTGAAACAACAGATAAATTATTTCTGAAATAATTTTGGCCATCAGCAATTAAACCCATTACTCCATATGCGCGAGGTAGGCCAATACAACTTGGCTCGGTATTATCCTGCAAATGATAAAAACGGGTTTGAGTGTAAGCTATTGCTTCTAAAATACCTTTTGGAACAGAAGGATAGAGCGCATAAGCTTTTTTAAATTGTTGCGAATATGGGTTTTCAATTACTAATTCGTTAGCCTTAGAATTAATAAAAAAAGCGATAAAAATAAAGAGTAGAAATTTTTTCATTTATTGTTTTTTTAAGCACTGCAAATTTAGAGAATTAAAGGGCTGCTATTGGGAAATAGTGTAGAAATACCAGTGAAAAGCGCAAAAACAGTACTAAAACGATTTTAGGATTTCCATTTAGAAATAAGCTCAGAAGCAAGCTTATACGGATTAATGTTGTTTTTTAACAAAAGACCTTCCATTTTCTCTAATTCGGCCTTAACAAGAGGGTTATTATAGAATTTTTCTTTCAATTTTTCAGAAATGCTTTGGTGAAGCCAGTCTTTTAACTGACTTCTTCGTTTTTTATCAAAATAACCATTACTGATTGTAAGCAATTTATAGTCTTCAATTATACTCACCACATTAGCAATACCGTGGTTTTGTATGGCAGAACAGGTATCAACTTTTGGAATCCAACCACTTTCTGTTGGTGGAAATAAATGTAAAGCATGCGCATATTCTGTTCTTGCATTTTTTGCTTTTTGAATATTAGTTCCGTCCGCTTTTGTTATGATAACCGAATCGGCCATTTCCATAATGCCACGTTTTATTCCTTGTAATTCATCACCAGCGCCTGCTAACATTAATAATAAAAAGAAATCCGTCATTTGACTGATGGTAATTTCACTCTGACCAACACCAACAGTTTCCACAATAATAAAATCGTAACCGGCGGCTTCGCATAATAAAATACTTTCAAAGGTTTTTTGTGTAACACCACCTAATGTGCCTGAGCTTGGTGATGGACGAATATAAACGTTTTGATGAACAGACAATTTTTCCATTCGGGTTTTATCACCCAAAATACTTCCTTTACTTTTCTGACTACTCGGATCTATTGCTAAAATGGCAACTTTATGTCCGTTGTTAGCTAGCTCCAAACCAAAACTTTCAATAAATGTACTTTTGCCAACACCTGGCACGCCTGTAATGCCGAGGCGAAATGAGGTTCCGGTTTTTTCAACTATCCCATCAATAATTTTTTCTGCAAGTAGTTGGTGTTCTTCTAATGTAGATTCAACTAATGTAATGGCTCTGCTTAAAATGGAAATATCAGACGCTAAAATGCCTTTGATATAATAATCAGGAGTATTTAAAAGAGTACTACTCAAAACGTAAATGTTTAACTGAGACGCCCGAGTTTTGTAATTCTTTTAAAGAATCAATTCCGATTTGTAAATGATTATTCACGAAACCTTCAGTTACTTTTTTATCACTCGCTTCTGTTTTTACGCCTTCAGCAATCATCGGTTGATCCGTCACTAATAATAAAGCACCGGTTGGAATTTCATTATGAAAACCAACTGTAAAAATTGTAGCAGTTTCCATATCGATAGCCATGGCACGAACAACACGTAAATACTCTTTAAACTTATCATCATGTTCCCAAACTCTACGGTTGGTTGTATACACAGTGCCGGTCCAATAATCTCTGTTGCTTATGCGAATTGTATATGAAATTGCTTTTTGTAAATTAAATGCTGGCATGGCAGGAACTTCTTTCGGAAAATAATCATCACTGGTACCTTCTCCGCGAATGGCAGCAATCGGTAAAATTAAATCGCCAATTTGATTTTTCTTTTTTAAACCTCCGCATTTCCCTAAAAACAAAACAGCTTTTGGTTTAATGGCAGTTAATAAATCCATAACTGTTGCAGCGCTTGCACTTCCCATTCCAAAATTAATAATGGTAATGTTATTGGCGGTGGCACTCGACATAGGTTTATCTAATCCCTTTACTTCAACGCCATTTATTTTAGCAAATTCGTGAACGTAGTTGCTGAAATTTACCAATAAAATATATTCACCAAAATCTTCAAGTGCTACACCGGTATATCGGGGTAACCAGTTGTTTACTATTTCTTCTTTGCTTTTCATTAACTCGTTTTATATTCTTAATTTGTAATCGTTTTCTATTGTAAAGATATTTATAAAATTGGAATCTTCTCTCATATACCCAACATTTAATGTACGCATAAAACACGAGAATAAAAAAGCATATGTTTTTGATGAAATACGTAAAAAATGGATAGTATTGACTCCTGAAGAGTGGGTTCGACAGCATTTACTTAATCATTTAATAAAAGAAAAAAACGTACCGGCTTCGCTTATCTCAGTTGAAAAAGAAGTAAACCTCAACAATACCAAAAAACGATACGACGCTGTTGTTTATAATAAAACGATGCAACCTCTTATGTTGATTGAATGCAAAGCGCCAGAGGTACCAATTACAGAAGCAACCTTAGAGCAAACTATGCGTTATAATTTAATTTTAGGTGTGAATTATCTCTTAATTACGAATGGACTGAAACAATTTGTAATTGGTGTTGAGAATGGAAAAGGCAAACTCCTAAAAGAATTACCAAATTATTCTGAACTTATTGCTTAATTATTTTTTTCACGAGGGTTTGTCCACCTGAACTAATATTTAAAAAATAAACACCTTGCGATAATTCATTGAGTGAAATTGTTTTTTGATGAGTTTCACCAATCAATTTTTTTCCTGTAATGTCATATAAGCTCAACACAATTTCACTTTCAGTATTTACTGTAATAATTCCTGAAGTGGGGTTAGGATAGGCAGAAATGTTTAATGAATTTGACAATTCGTTAATGCCTGATGTAAACATATTTAATTTATACTTTCTGAAAAAACGCCAGATTTCAACGGAAGCATTAAAATCTTGATTAGTTACGCCAATGATTGTTGTCGCCCCAGGCCAAGTATGCGCACCGCCATTTATTCTATATAATTCGTTAGTGGAACCTAATGTACCACCGCTCCATAAAAAATGATCAGCAGTACAACCATCAGTTGTATTAATATTAGGCACCGCACTTGATGTTGGAACTGGATTGCAATTGTTTTTTATGCGCCACAATTTCATTAAAGTATCTACTGCTATTTCGGTTGTGTTCCCATTATAAGGAACTGTTCCGTCGGCCGTACCATGTATATGCATTACAGGGATTGGTCGACCTGGATTACAAGTGAAATTAAAAGAAGTGAACATAGTACCTGAAACACCCGCAATGGCAGCAATTTTGTTGCTGAGATTACATGCTAAATAATTACTCATGAAGCCACCATTACTAAAACCGGTTGAATAAATAGAATTAACATCAATATTATAATGCGCTTTTAATGTATCGATTAATGAACTTAAGAATAATAAATCATTTACACCTGTGGTTGAAATTCCCGAATTCCAATACGGTTGATTACTCGCATCTTTTGTACCTTGGGGATGTACAATTAAAAATTTAGCGGTATCGGCAACAGACATAAAGTTCGCATAATACTGCTGCGCAAATGAATTAGAAGTATAGCCGTGTAAATTAATTACTAAGGGATAAGCCTGCGTTCCTGTATAGGATGTAGGCTTATATAAACGATAAGTACGGTAAATACTTGATGATTTAATACTATCAACAACTGTTACTCCTGTTTGTGCGGAAATAAAAAAGCCTGTCAATAATAACAGGCTTATATATAATTTAGCTTTTTGCATGAAGCTAAGGTACGCAAAATTAATTATTAAGCATAACCGGCATAACCAACATCAACACATCTTCTCCGGGATTCGATTTTTGAGAGGGAACAATAATTCCGGCACGGTTAGGCGCGCTCATTTCAATGGTGATTTCATCACTTTCTAAATTGCTAACCATTTCAACTAGGAACTTAGAATTGAAACCAATTTCCATGTCTTCACCAACATAAGAGCACACTAAACTCTCGTGACCTTCATTCGCGAAATCTAAATCTTCAGCAGAAACAACCAAATGACTCCCATTAATTTTTAAACGAATTTGGTGCGTTGCTTTATTGGCAAATACACTTACGCGTTTAATAGCCCCAAGAAAAGAAGCGCGATCGATGGTTAATTTATTTGGATTTTGTTTTGGAATTACGGCTTCATAGTTAGGATATTTTCCATCAATTAATCGGCAAACTAAATTAATATTTCCGAAAGAAAATAACGCGTTGGTTTTATTAAATTCAACTTTCACAGCATCATCAATTCCAGTCAACAAACTTTTTAAAACGTTTAAAGGTTTCTTAGGCATGATAAAAGAAGTGGAAGCGCCAGCCTTAGCATCGTTACGAATGTAACGCACTAATTTGTGGGCATCTGTTGCAACGAAAATAGTATTGGTTTCGGTAAACTGACAAAACACGCCGCTCATAACAGGCCGTAAATCATCATTACCTGTAGCAAAAATAGTTTTGTTAATTGCTGAAGCTAAAATATCACTCTTAATTACAATAGAACTTTGTGAATCTAGTTTAGGCATTTTCGGATACTCTTCTCCGTTATGTCCAGTTAGAGTATAGTCGCCTGTTTCAGTTTTTAATTTTGCAGAGAATTTTTTATCATCAATAATAAAAGAAATAGGTTGCTCAGGTAAACTGGCTAAAGCATCTTGTAATGTTTTTGCCGGAATAGCAATTGAGCCGCCCTTTGTGGCTTCAACTTTTAAACTGGTTGTAATAGTAGTTTCCATATCACTTGCCGAAATGGTTAACTCGCTATTATTTACTTCAAACAAAAAACAATCTAAAATTGGAATTGTATTATTTGTATTTAACACGCCGCCAACGGCTTTTAAGTGTTTAAGTAAAGTGGTGGATGAAACTACAAAATTCATATAAAGGTTTTTCAGTTTATGTAAAGCAAAATATTAGTAGTGCTATTGCAATACCGTGATTATAACTTTAACAAATTTAGGTTTCGCTTTAAAAAACACCCATAATAATGGGTTTAGTTTTGAACTACTTTTTAACACTAGTTTTAGGGAGGAAATATCCGTAAGTCTGAAGAATTTTTCCAAACACGTAATATTGAATTACCGACACTTCCTTATTGGATTTCTCAAACAAAAATAATCTATCTGGATCATACTTATAATTCACGCCATATTTCTGATTTAATCCTGCGGTGGTGTGTTTATTTACAAAATTAAACTCTCTTATTTTATTAGCGGTGGTAGTAATCGTCATTTTTAAAATCGGAATTGCGTTTTGAACAGAGTCGCACAATCTTTTATTCACGTTATTGAGTAATTTTTCGTAACTAATATTCTGGAAATAGGCGAGGTACTGTTTCATTTTTGCTTCTTCAAAAACAATAGGCGTTCCATTTAACTTACTTAACTCAAACTGAGTGGTGTTTTTAAGGTTAATAACGAATGATGAATCCGGATTAGCCGTAAATTCCATTTTAATGGTTTTAAGCTGTGGCGGAATGTAATTAATCACCATTCTGTCTCTCCATTCATCTTCGCTTAGTATAAAGCGCGAGGATAGGTATCCGTTAAAACCGGGAATGCACATTAAAAAAGGCTCTTCGTAATTTTCTCCATTATCCAGATTGGTTAATATCATGTAGGTAGCGTCGTTCTCCATATTTTCGTGACCCACGTAATATTGTTTTATTAATTCATCGTTATGGTAGGCCTGAACTTTAATAGAGCGCCCAATCATTAATTTAATAACCCCAGGCTTCGCATTTTTTGACACAGGAGATTTTACTTCCATCATTTTCATGGTGTAAAGCAATAATTTAATGGCGTCTTCTCGACAAGGGTATTTGTTTGGAGTTACCCATCCGTTCTTAGTACGTTCAATCGTAATGCTGTTGCCGTTTTTATCGGCCATAAAAATTTTGGTAATCGAAGCGGTGTCTTCAATTTTAAAAGCGCGCTCCTCTTTACCAATTGTACTTCCGCTAGTTTTATGCTTATATAAATAATAAGAAACCGCACAAAGTATGGCTAAAAGTGTAATAACAATTAAGGAAGATTTATTCTTCATAAAGGTAAATGATCGTTAAGGAAATGCGGGTTATTTCCTGGTTTTACTGTATTCACTGCGCTTGTTAAACAAGGCATCAGCAAGTTTATTATAACGTAGAGATATTTCGAAACCTCCAACTGTTCTTGATGCTTTTCTGTAGCTCGATACATTGGCGTCGTAAGAAAAACCAATTGCATAAGTTCCCATATCAATTAAAAATTGAGGAATGATAGCATCATCAACACGATAGAAGACACCAATACCAATTGAGTTTTCTACCTTTTCACCGGTAATTTTTGTGCCATTTTTAAAACGGTATTTTAAATACGTTCCAGCTGTAATTTCTTTTGCAGGACCTTGAATCATGTAAATAACTGTTGGGGTAATCGATAATTTTGTGTTCGTAATATCAAATCTGGAAACAATAGAAGCTACATATTTTGCTGGCATGCGATAACCTGCAATTGTAACTGTTTGTCCGGTTGCATTAACATACGTGTTACTTCCAAAATCCTGCTCAGGTTGATTTAAATGGTAACCGGCTAAACCAAAACGTATAGTTTTAACATCATCTCGGTCGTTACGAATTTTTACCGATGAATATTCGTAAGCAATACCAGCACCGAAATCAGAACTGGTGAAGTTGTGATAAATAACAGATTCTTTGCTCGGTAATGCAGGATCAATTTCTGTACCGTTAAACTGAGAGGCATAAGTTAATTTTGCATACTGAGCACTATTCATATTAACTCCACCATATACACCAGCAGATATAACTACTTTTTTTGAAGCCTTCAAAATGGCGCTAAGGTTTAAATTAGCAATTGTTTGTGATAATTTTGCAGCACCGGCTTCATCTTTAAATATGTTCAAGCCAATTCCTAAAAAAGCATTTTTATAACGATTTCTGAAAACACCACCATCAACGGATAAGCCCATTGTACTATAAGCTTTTCCCATTGATGCCCACTGATTACGGTAACCGGCAATAACCCTGTAATAACCAGGAAAGAAACCAGTATTGGCGGGATTATAAACTAAAGGTGACTCTTGAATTTGAGCTAAATGAATATCCTGTGATTTTACTTCTGAATTTAGAAGAGAAAGTAAAAGAAAGGAAAGTATACTTATTTTTTTCATAAATCTTTTTCTCAATGTAATTAGCGAATTAAAGTAACATTTCCTTTAACCACCTTGTACTCGTTTAATACGTTTTTGTATTTTAATATGTAGGCATATACTCCTGTTTGTCCTGGCTGCCCATTATAATTTCCATCCCAGCCATAACTGTATTCGTTAGCTCTAAATACTTCTTGTCCCCAACGGTTCCAAACCTGCATTTCATAATCGCGTGAATAGCGTGCTTGTGCTCCTAGAGGAGAAAATACATCATTAACGCCATCTCCATTCGGAGTAAATCCGGTTGGCATAACTATATCATTACGTTTGTCGGCAAACACTGCGGTAATATGATCGCTTTCACCAATAACAAATGTTATAGAGTCTTTGTATAAGAAATTGTGATCATCTAATGCCCAAGGGGTGGCTGTTGTACTATTTGTTTGTGCTGTAAATTCCCAATGATCGAAAACATAAATAGAAGTATCGATAGGCCATGCTTCTAAATAAGAATTTAAATAAGGGAAGTTAAATTTATACTGGAAATACTGACCGCTCCAAGTAAAATTAGTAAGGTGTAAGCTATTAAAATCAACAGTACCTGCACCCACAGGCTTAACGTCAATAGTAATATTAAACGGACCATTCATGTTATTACATTTCGTAAACAATGAATCTATTTTAGCGCAACGAGTAGTTATTCTATACTTAAGAGTATCCATTGCCAATTCCCAATCCGGCTCACTAACTCCCCAAAATCCTGTATGTAGTGCCATTTCCGGAGTAAATATTGTTCTGAAATAATCAAAATGTGGAATCATTTTATCACATCGTAATACAGTATTCAGTAAATCCATGTAACGATTCATGTATTCGTTACGGAAGACAGGATTTTTACTTAATTGATTAAATATTAAGTTATGTCCGTTATAAGCTGAAGTAGCAGTTGTGTAGGTATTTGGATTTAATGAAACAGAGGGCGTCATCAAAGCAGTTAACGACGATGTGTACAGACAAGGCGACGTATACATAGTGCCCGGCTTATAAGTAGTTGGAGCCACATTTATATCTAAAATATTATTCATGTCCCACATAAAATAACGCCACTTCATTAAAGTATCGGCGTAGGGAGGAGATTTACCGTTGTTGGTTTTTCTCCACCACGACATATTGTAATTCGTTAAATCAGTGTTTACTAAATAGCTGTTGTAAATAAAGAAATCCATAATACTGAATTTACTTAAACGCTTCATAGCATTGTTGTAAAAAGGAGGCGATATCATTAAACCTGTTGGTTTAATAGCGTTAAACACGCCAAGTGTACTGGTTAAAGGGCCTGTCATTGGTGTGGTTACCCAACCTGTATCGAGGTTGTTTGTTATTATTGAACCAGCACCATGTTGACGTAAAATATCAGAGGAATCTCTATTGATACCGAAGTAATAATTTAAATAATCCTGATCAGGTATTTCACGGAATTCATAAATGCCCCAATAACAACCATTCACAAAAGTACGAATGGGTTTATAGTGCATTCCTTCTATGGATAAACCGTTTTTCATAGCATACGTTTGTGCAAATGCATCGCGCATATGTGTTGTTCGTAAAGCTACAGGGGTGGCGACCGTTGGTGTAATAGCTGATACGTTATCTTTACCGGCCGCACGAATTTCAAAATTTGGAAATACGGTTCGTGTACTTGTACCGAAAACAGCATCATTATAAATAGCACCAGTTAAACGACAGCCTTCTCCGGTTTCATCATCAAAACCCACATCAAATCCCCGTTGTTGATTTTGCCACGCATCATTGACAGGTTGCGTTAAGCTACCACCGACTTCAGAGTAAAATTTATTTTTATCAAAATATTCGCAATGCACGGTAGTTGAACCTGCGCCTGTAAAAAACGCTGTATTAGTCACAATAGATAAAACACCGAAGCCGGGATTAACGAAGACGTCGGCGCCTTCAAAATAAGTATTGGTTTCAGCGAAACTTGGTAAATAAAAATTGGCTAATGAAGCAGAACCAACACCTGTTGGTTTAGGATAAGTAACAGCTGTAATGACACTGGTAATTCCACCAGGTACTATTGGTGTTGAAATGCCATCCAC
>JAYTSW010000052.1:0-9683 GCA_043745425.1 Sphingobacteriaceae bacterium
CGTGCCGACTCTCTTCGTCATTTAATTTCTATTGAGAAGAGTGATAGTTTAAAATTGCGTTACACCTTGGATTTAGCCTATACTTACATTAATAATAACCCTGATTCCGCTTATTATTATATCATTTACAGCTTAGGTGAAGCTCAAAAAAAACATCTTCAAAAAACGGAATCAAGAGCACTTTCTATACTTGGCATTTATTATGAGAACAAAGGTGAATATCAAAAATCGCTAGATAATTATTTAAAAAGTTTAAAAATTAATGAAGCATTAAAAAATGAAGCCGCCGTTTCAAGCAACAACAATAATATAGGTTTAGTGTTTTTAAATATGGGTAACTATAAATTAGCCCTCGAATATTATACAAAAGCTTTAAATTATAATTTAAAAGTTAACAACAAACAAGATTTAGCTAACCTATATAATAACATCGGAATAGTGTATTGTTCGCAAAACCAACTCGACACCTGTCTGGCATGGCAAATGAAATCCATTGAATTGAAAAGAGAATTAGGTGATAAAAACGGCCTCGCCACCTCCTTAGATAATATCGGGCAAATTTATTTTCATAAAGGAAAAAAAGAAGAAAGTTTACTTTATTTTACAGAAGCTAAACGATTAAAAGAAGAGATTAATGATAAATTTGGTCTTTGCGTTACTTATCTAAATATTTCTCAAAGCTATCGAGACCTTAAAGACTTTTCAAAATCGCTGGAATATGATGAGAAGGTATTAGCCTTGGCCACTTTTTTAAAATCAAAACCCTATAAGCAATATGCCTATCGTTCGGCTGCAGCTACAGCTTATGAAATGAAAAATTATAAAGCTGCTTACGATTATTTTTCTCTTTATAGTATTACAAAAGATAGCATCCTAAACGAGGAAAATGGCAAGAGTATGCAAGAACTTCAAGCACGTTACGAAAGTGAGAAAAAAGATAATCAAATTAACCTATTGAATGCCGATAATTTATTGAAACAATCAGATATTAAAAAACAGCAAATTATAAATTGGGCCATTGGTGGCGGGTTATTAATAATGATAATCTCCTCTGTAATCGTTTACCGTAGCTACAACGAAAAGAAAAAAGCAAACGTTTTACTCGAAGAAAAAAACAGTGCAATCAATCAACAAAATAAAATTATAAGCGAGAAGAAAAAAGAAATTGAAGACAGTATTAATTACGCTCGCTACATACAACAATCCATTTTACCTGAAGTTGATTTGTTTGATGCCGTTTTTAAAGAACGATTATTACTATACATGCCAAAAGATATTGTAAGCGGTGATTTTTATTTTCTGCAACACAACGAAAGCAAAAAAAATGTTTGGTTAGCGGCTGTTGATTGCACAGGGCATGGCGTTCCCGGTGGCTTTATGAGTGTAATTGGTGCAGAAGCATTTGAACAAGGTATAAGAGAAAATCAAAATTCTCCAGGTGCTGCTCTTTCATTCATCAATAACAAAATCAAGAAATTTCTCAAACAACAAGATCTAAAATCAAATTCGAAAGACGGAATGGATGCTGCCTTGTGTTATCTGAACAATTCTACCAATGAATTAATTTACGCTGGCGCCAATCGTCCTTTGTTTATAATGAGAAATCATGAATTGATTCAATATTCACCAACAAAAAGTGCGCTGGGAGGATCCACTGAAACCTCTCAAGTATTTACTGAACATAAAATTCAATTGCAAAAAAACGATACTGTTTTTATGTTTACGGATGGATATGCCGATCAATTTGGAGGCGAGAAAGGAAAAAAAATGACAACTAAAAACTTTAAAAATTTACTGGTTTCTATAAGTGATAAATCTTTACAAGAACAGGAATTACTGTTAAAAGAGAATTTATTAAAATGGAAAGGTGAAATAGAACAACTCGACGATGTTCTTGTATTAGGTTTTAAAATAGTGGATTAAAACTTATACCCAAATCCAATTCCGTAAATACTTAAAACCTGCGCGCGTGGACCATTAATATCATTCTTATGGTCGTATTTACCATCATTGTTCCAATCGTATTTTGTTATGATATCATTATCGTAAAGGAATTTTGTAGATAAGGATGCCGTGAAATATTTAGCGATTTTTACTGTGATTAATGTATTCCAAACCACGTCAATGTTTTGTCCGGGATTATTATTATAAGCATCAAAAAAATCGGCGTAAGTATCTAAGTTTACAATTTTGTTTAAGTCTTTCTTAAAACGAATAGTTAATCGTCCTCCAAATTCATACCTCACTTTTTTTCCTGGAACAATAACTTTTCCTGTTGAATCGAAAGTAGCTTTCTGAACACCGTAATCACCATTATTAGCGAAACCCTGATCGGTAACTAAAGTAATTTTTCCGGCTATGGGTGATAATGTAATAGAAAAATAATCCACCGGTTTATATTCCAAACCTAATGCTAACTGAATATAAGCAGGAGAAGCAAATCGCGAAATTGCTGTTTTCATAGTATCACCTGAATATTTATACCCATCTGTAAATTGAGAACGAAAATCGGCCATTAATGAATAGAACCAATATTTTTTAAATGCGTAGACATCCAATTTTGTTAATCCAAAAACCTGGTCAACATTTTTTTGCCAGAATTTAGAATTATTTAATCTTATAATTCCATATTGACCATCAAACTTATTTCCCCATTCGATTTTATTTTTTTTATAATTTGCTTCAAAATTTACTATACTCGAAAACGCAATATTATCTTGTCCCCCACCCTGCCAATTGCTTAATGAAGTTTGAGCTAAATTTAAACCAATGAATCCTGCGGTTTTCCAAGAAGTATCTTTAACTGCTACTTTAGCTGGATTCTGAGCATTACTAATTAAACCGAATGCAACAGCAATAAGAGTGAATACACTTTTTTTCATAATTCAATTTTGAATCCGCAAAAATAAGGGAATTTTAGTTAAAAACCTCTTCAGAATAATCTTTAACAACTCCATAAAGCGTATCGCGCTCAATGGGGGTTCTGCCGACTTGTTTAATTAATTCGACTAATTGTTGGGTAGTGAGCTTTGGATTTTGTTCCTCTGAACCTGCCATACTATAGATTTTAGTGGTATCATCAATAGTACCATCTAAATCATCAGCGCCAAAGTTTAAAGCCATTTGCGCAGTGCTTCTGCCAATCATAGCCCAATATGCCTTTATGTGAGGGAAATTATCCAAATAAATTCTTGCAATAGCGTAATTACGTAAATCTTCAATCACAGAAACTTCAGGTACATCAGACATTTCATTCTCCTTATTTCTAAATTTAAGAGGGATGAAAGCATTAAATCCTTTTGTTTTATCTTGTAATTGACGCAGATGCTCCATGTGATCAACTCTGTGCTCAAATGTTTCAATATGTCCGTATAACATCGTTGCATTCGATTGATTTCCCATCTTGTGCCAAATTTCGTGAATACTTAACCATTCTTCTGTCGAACATTTTCCGCCTGCAATTTTATCACGAATGTCTTTATCAAAAATTTCTGCACCGCCTCCGGGTAAACTATCAAGACCAGCTTCCTTCATTATTTTTAATCCTTCTTCGTAAGTCAGTTTTGCTTTTTTGAAGATGTAATGAAATTCAACAGGGGTTAATGCTTTAATGTGTAAATCGGGACGATGTGCTTTTATTTTTTTAAATAACTCAGTATAGAAAGCTAAATCTTGTTTCGGAACAACACCACCTGTAATATGAACTTCTGTTACTTCTTGTCCGTCGTATTTTTTTATGATATCTAAAATTTGTTCTACAGATAATTCCCAACCCTGTTCCCTATTTTTAATTAAACGAGAATATGAACAGAACGAGCACGAATACACACAAACATTTGTTGGCTCCACATGGAAATTGCGATTAAAGAAAACTTTATTGCCGCTCTTTTTCTCACGAACAAAATCCGCAAGCGTTCCCAAAAAACTTAATGAGCCTTCTTTATAAAGTGTTACACCTTCATCAAATGTAATGCGTTCTCCATTAAAAACTTTTTTTGCGATTTGTTTTAAGCCGGGTGATATATGTGATGAAGATATTATTACTTCGGGATGCGATGCTATCATTTTAATTATTCAAAATTGGTTTTCTATCAATAAATCCTCCACCCACTAAATCATTTCCCTCGTAAATAACAGCACTTTGTCCGGGTGCAACACCTGTAACAGGAGAATGGAAAATAACATCGAGTTTTTTATCAATAGTATTTATAGTTGCTAATGTTCCTGCATCTTTATAACGGATTTTAGTGAGCCCAACAAAATCTTCTGGCAAACTTTCGTACTTAATCAAATTAAAATCGCGCACCATTAATTGTTGCTCTTCCAAATCTGCTTTATCACCCAATACAACTGTGTTTGTTTCAGGAATAATTTCTTTTACAAAAACAGGATCGCCCATTGCAATATCTAAACCTTTACGCTGACCAACTGTATAAAACGGGTAACCGCGATGGGTTCCAACTTTTTTTCCTTTGTATAAATAATCGCCACCTTCAACTTTCGCTTCCAATTCAGGCATGCGATGTTTTAAAAACGAACGGTAATCGTTATTGGGCACAAAACAAATATCGTAGCTCTCACTTTTATTTGCCAAATCAATAAAACCGGCATCTTTTGCCATTTGTTTTATATCAGGTTTTTTAAATTCACCCAATGGAAAATGCGTGCGTTTCAAACTTTCTTGTGATAATCCCCACAATACATACGTTTGATCTTTATTTTCATCAACGCCTTTAAAAACAACTTTACGATTACCTTCATCACGCAAACGGGCATAATGTCCGGTAGCAATAAATTCGCAATCCAACATATTAGCACGTTTCAAAAGTGCGTCCCATTTAATATGAGTGTTACATAACACGCAAGGATTCGGTGTTCTTCCCGCTAAATATTCTTCAACAAAATTATTAATAATGTGATCACCAAATTCTGCTCTTATATCTAAAATATAATGTGGAAAACCAAAATTTACAGCAATAGCACGCGCATCATTTATACTATCTAAACTGCAACAACCAGTTTCTTTTTTACTTGCGCCTGAAGAAACATAATCCCAAGTTTTCATTGTTATACCAACCACTTCATAGCCTTCTTCATGCAGCATCATAGCAGCAACAGAGCTATCTATTCCGCCACTCATTGCTACTAATACTTTTCCTTTCTTACTCATTTAACAGTTGGTGAATTATGATTTTGTGATCGCAATAGCTATCGGCAGGTGAATTATGATTTCTTTTTTGGTTCAGATTTTTTAGGCTGAGATTCCTGAGCTTTATTTTTAGAGAAAAATTCTTCAGTTTTCTTTTTATCAGCTAATTTTCCTTCAATGTATAATTCCTTGTCTTTTATTTTTCCGTCTTTCTCTTTGTAAATCCATGGACCCGTTTTTTGGCTGTTTTTATAAAAACCAGTTGCTGCTTGAATACCGTTTGGATAATAGTAAGTGTTTTTTCCTTCTAATAATCCGTTTACATAAGTGCCTTCTCCTTTTATTAATTTGCCATCAAAATATTGTTTAAACGGCCCATCCTGTACGTCCATTTTATAAATTCGTTCTTCGGCTAATTTTCCATCGGGCAAATAAATAAAACATTTTCCGTTCTTTTTTCCATTCACATAATTATCTTTCGACACCATGGTGGCGCTTTCATCGTAATACATCCAAACCGAATCTTTAATTTCATCAACGTACTTTCCTTTCGCCATTATCTTTCCATTCGGATGAAATAATTTGGCGTAAGAATATTTTCCGTCTCTTTTAAAATCCATTATGGCTTTTATAGTGTCAAAAGGATAATAATATTTAAAAATTCCTTGTGGTTTATCATCTTTAAATAATCCTTCGTACACCAATTTGCCTTTCTCTCCGCTTTCTTTTTTCCAATAACCTTGTTTCATGCCTTTAGCATCTGTAACATTTTGCGCGAACCCAAAACTTGCAGTTAAAACTATACTAATTATTAGACTTAATTTCTTCATAAATTGATAATACAAATGTAATACAAAGTTACTTACAAAAGGAGGGTTTTATTAACTAACAACATCCTGACATCCCCCGATCTGCAATAGCAGATCTCCCCTTGGAAGGGGTAATATTCGTATTTCGATGGGGCGCGGGAAATTCCCCCTTTAAAGGGGGACGTCCGACGAAGTCGCCGACGGGGGGATGTCCTTTTGAAACAGAAATTTTACACAATCTTCAAATGCTTATTCTTATCAATACTAACCACACCATTATCAATCATCTCATTTAAAACGGCGGACCATTGCTCATCGTTAAATTTTACTAATTTTTCTTTGAGTTGATCGATGTGCAAGGTTTCTTTTTTGAGATGCTTTATAATTTCAGCTTCTATATTTTTAGTATCCGGATTCTGTTTTTGAGCAATACACACATCACAATAGCCACATTTTTCACCACTGAGTTCATTAAAATAATTCAATAAAAATACCTGTCTACAAATTGTGTTCTGATTGGCATATTCTATTACTTGTTGCGTTTTTTCGATGTAACGTTGTTTTAAATATTTGTAACTACTCAGGTTTAATTCAATGTATTTCGAATTAATTCTATCCTGCAATAAAATAATACGCGGCAATTCGCTAGGCTTTACATAAGATAAAACTTCTTGTTTAGTTAAGAAATCTAATTGTTCGTTCACATACTGAATTGTATTTTTTACACGATAAGCAATATCTTTTTCATTGATGAAAGCATATTGTTCGAAAATGCCGCCGTAACTTCTTGCCAATGTTTTAAGCAACAATTCGTACTTCGGATATTTTACTTCAAAGGCATACAAATCTTCTTTTCCCATCGTAATCATGCATTTTGCGGGCTCAAAACCTGCATCCAAAAACGAGAGGTAATTTTCTTTTTCTAAAAACTTTACACTGTTGAATAATAAAACTGGGTGCAGACTATATAATTTTGATACTTCATCCAAATCAAATTCAAAACTTAAACCTTGTCCCGCCCCTACTGCTATCTGATAATAGTTACAAATGGCGTTATAACAATTCTGAATCATTTTTAATTCAGGAAAAGCAAATTCCAATGATTCTAATAATTGTGCTTCATCTTTTTTTGTAAATAATAAAACTGCATAAGCGGTTTTTCCATCACGCCCTGCCCTGCCGGCTTCCTGAAAATACGATTCCAGGCTATCAGGTAAATCCATATTCACAACAAAACGCACATCAGGTTTATCAATTCCCATTCCAAATGCATTGGTAGCAACTATAACTTGAAAATTATTATTCAGCCATTTCTCTTGTTTCTCGGCACGAATAGAATTTTTTATTCCCGCGTGATAAAAATCGGCTTTAATCTTTAATCGATTTAATGTTGCTGCAATCTGTTCGGTTCGTTTGCGATTTTTTACATAAACTACTCCTGAACCACCAATGTTATTAATGATTTTTAAAAGCCTTTCGGTTTTATTTTCTTCCAACTGAACAACGTAACGCAAATTTTTTCTTCCGAACGACTCACGGAATATTTCTGCTTTCTTTAAATCCAGTTTCTGAATAATATCCTCAACAACTTCTTTAGTTGCGCTTGCTGTCACTGCAATAACGGGCAAATCTTTAAAATAATCTTTTACCTCGGCAATCCGTAAATAACTCGGACGAAAATCATATCCCCAATGAGAAATACAATGCGCTTCATCAACTGCAATTAAAGTAATGGGTAAATAACTCAATTGTGTCCTGAAATCTTCATTTTCTAATCGCTCTGGTGACACATATAAAAATTGCACATGTCCGTAAGCTGCATTATTTAAAGCAATTTCAATTTCCTTATAATTCATTGCCGAACTAATAGCAACTGCCGATATACCTTTCTTCTTTAAATTCTGAACCTGGTCATTCATCAAAGCTATTAAGGGAGAAACCACAAGCGTTGTCCCACCTAAAACCAAACCTGGCAACTGAAAACAGAGTGATTTTCCTCCGCCCGTAGGCAAAAGAGCAATGGTATTTTTTTTATTGAGTACCGAGAGGATAATATCTTCCTGCATAGGCCTGAAATTATCGTGACCCCAGTACTTTTTTAATAATTGATGAATATCTTGCTTTAATTCTATGATAAAACAAAGCTAAGAATTATTTAAAAAGGACTCACCTCCAACCCCTCTCTAAAAAAAATAGAGGGGCGTTTCAGTAATCATAAAAAAAGAATTTTCTGCTAAACACATCGCATTTCCATTCACTCTTTCAAAAAAACGTAATATGCTCCCCTCTCTACTGGTAGAGAGGGGTTGGGGGTGAGTCAAAAAACCTTTAGTTTTAATAATAATATCTCCTTATTTTCGTTATCCATTATAATACGTGTTTAGCCCTCAAAAGCATATCATTTTTCTCCTTTTTTGCTGTTTCGGCCTCATTTCGGGCTACAGCCAAAATGCCACCGTAAGCGGTATTGTTAAAACCAACGATGGCGAGCCTATTGAAGGCATTACCATTGCCATTTTAGAAGACGCGAAACTAAATACTATTACCGATGCAAAAGGTCTGTATACTATTGTCGTACCCGCCAATAAGGATTTAACAGTTGCTTTTTACAACATCAACTTTAAACAAATTAATCATAAGATAAATTTAAAACCCGACGAAGCTCTTAATTATTCGCCCGTGGTTCAATTTAAAAATGAAATTGGCACTGTGGATATTGTTGGCGAAAACAGAACCATTGAAATGACCCGCATCGACCCGAAATTATTTTTTCAATTACCAACCGCAGGAGGAAGTATTGAAGATTTAATTAAAACACAAATGGGTGTTACTAGCAATAACGAATTAAGCAGTAGCTACTCTGTACGTGGTGGAAATTTTGATGAGAATTTAGTTTATGTGAATGATATTGAAGTGTACCGTCCGTTTTTAGTACGCAGCGGACAACAGGAAGGACTGAGTTTCGCTAATCCTGGTATGGTTCAGAATATTAATTTCTCTGCTGGAGGATTTGAAGCGAAATATGGCGATAAGATGTCGTCTGTTTTAGATATAACGTACCGCAAACCTACGAAATTCGGCGGCTCGGCATCAGCAAGTTTATTAGGAGGAAGTGTAAACCTCGAGGGGATTTCGAAAAACAGATTAGTGGCTTGGTCGGTTGGTTCGCGTTACAAAAGCAATACATATCTTTTAAAAGGTATGGATACCAAAGGCGAATACAAGCCCCGCTTTTACGATGTGCAAGCCTTTCTTACTTTCAACATCAATCCAAAATTAACTGTTGAAGTTTTGGCAAATTTAGCCAACAATAAATATTTAGTGATTCCCACCAATAGAGAAACTACTTTCGGTACTGTAAATAATGCTGTTAGTTTTAAAGTTTTTTTCGATGGTCAGGAAGTGATGCGATACAATACTTTTATGAGTGGAATTTCAACAACTTATTTACCAAACAAAACAACGAAACTTAAATTTATTGCTTCCGGTTATTCAACTAAAGAAGAAGAATTATATACGGTGCAAGGCCAATATTACATTGACCAATTAGAAGCAGATTTCGGAAACAATAATTTCGGACAAGTTGCATTCAACCGTGGCATCGGAACTTTTTTAAATAACGGAAGAAATACCTTAAAAGCGCAAGTGTATAATGTTGAACATAAAGGAACAAAATATTTAAAACGTAATCGCGAATTATTGTGGGGCTTACGTTTTCAAAATGA